>JAHEEZ010000011.1 GCA_024640445.1 Acidobacteriota bacterium
ACCTTCGAGGAAAATGAAGCACCGGGAAGAAAGCTGGATTTCTTTGATCTGAAAGGCGCGCTCGAACTCGTCTTCGACGCCGCCCGACTTGATCCGCCTGAATTGAGGCCGTGCAAAACCATGCACCTCCAGACCGGGCAAAGCGCTGAAGTGGTCCATTCCGGGGTGGTTGTCGGATACATCGGCAAACTCGACAATGAACTTTCGGAAGGATACAAATTCCGCCAACCGGTTTTCATTGCGGAGATCGATCTGGACGCTCTTCTTGCGGAACCTGAATCGCCTCCGACGTACACTTCCCTTCCGGTTTTTCCGTCGGTCGCCAGGGACGTCTCGATGGCCGTGAAACGAGGAACGACCTTTGGAAGCATACGCGAAGCGATCGAGTCGCAGGGATTTGAGCTGTGCCGAGCCGTTTCGTTCGTCGATGTATTCGAAGGCAAAGGTCTTGCGGACGACGAACGGGCGATTACCGTAAGACTTGAGTACAGGTCGGATGAGCGGACACTGACCGAGGAAGAAGTTGACCGGGTCCACGCGGAAATTCTGAAGAATCTGCGTTCAGCGGTTGACTTTGACACGCGCTAAGGCCTTTTTAGGCGAGTAACTTGCAGTTTCGGACAAACGATCTATAATCGAAACGCAGTCCTCAATCTTCTATACAATTGGAGTCATAAATGAACGGCCTCGCTGGAATGGAGAAATTCTCGCATCTCGAAGACAAGATCTATCTGACTATCGAATTCGCGAAGAAAATAAGGGAAGAGAACGAGAAGCTTGAAGCGGAACTTAGCGGCCTTCGACAGGAGGTCGGTTCGCTTGCCTCGAAGAACGCTGAACTCGAGCACAAGATCGAGGGGCTGATGAGCGAACGGGATGCGATCCAGCTCAAGATCGAAGCTATGCTCGACGCGATCACAGTGATCGAGCCGGAGGTAGGCGAGGTCTTTCAGGGACGATAACGATGATCGGAAACAAAGGAAAATCTGAACAGCCTGCGCAGTCGATCAGGGTCGAGATCTACAATCAGACCTACAACATCCGCTCGGACGGCGACAACGATTACATCATCAAGCTGGCAGAATTTGTCGATAACAAGATGCGTGAGATCGCCTCGGGGACACTGACGGTTGATTCCCTGAAGGTCGCGATACTTGCTGCGCTTCACATAGCGGACGAGTTCCACAGGCTGGAGACGGACCTTGAGCAGAACGACAAACAACTCGCATCCAGAAGCGCGGAATGCGCTGAAATGCTTGACCGCTTTCTTAAGCAGAAGGACGGCGGCATCGCCCAGGAATTTGACCTCGAGCAATAGGTGATAATGGTCCTGATTGGTTTGAAAGGATCCGGTGCCTTCTGGCCGGGTCTTTTTCTTATTTATTTCTCTGACGCTCCGACCCGTGTGCTACACTCTTAAAAGGCGGAAGCTCCTTCTGGAGAGTTCGTGCAAAAGGCAATAAACATATTGAGCCAACATTTGAATGTACGGGAGGCCGATGCTGACTTTCGGTGCAGTCTTTCGAGGTTAAAGAATGCCAAAGAAAGCGGCTTTGATACTTTCGGGTAGAAGGCCACCCACCTGTTGAGATACAGGTTCAATTCATTTGTCCTTTCACGGCTGTTTCGGTTTGCTTCTGCCTAAAGATTCCCGTAGGTGATGCGTGTTCGGGTTCAACGACGATCGCATCACCTACATTTGTTTTTGGTGTACTTGAATAGATGAGGATACTTTTCATAGGAGACGTAGTCGCCAGACCCGGCCGGAAGGCCGTTCTGAAAAATCTCCCGCGACTTCGGGAGGAACATTCCATCGATGCTGCGCTGATGAACGCGGAGAACGTCGCAGGAGGATTTTCCATCACTCCCCCGATTGCCGAAGAACTGTTCAGTGCGGGCGTGGACCTGATGACTTCGGGAAACCACATTTTTGACAAAAAAGAGGTTCGCCCGTACATAAGGAAGCAACCGAAACTCCTCCGCCCGGCGAACTACCCGCCCGGGACTCCCGGAAATCCCTTCTACCAAGGCGAGATCTCGGGCACCAAGATAGCAGTGATCAATCTCCTGGGGAGGGTCTTCATGCATCCGGTGGACGATCCGTTTAGGTCCGTCGATGAATGTCTTTCGAGGATCGACGATGACATCAAGGTCAGAATCGTCGATATGCATTGCGAAGCGACATCCGAGAAATACGCAATGGGATGGCATCTGGACGGGCGCGTATCTCTTGTCGTAGGGACTCATACGCACGTGCCGACCGCGGACGAACGCATACTTGAAAAGGGCACCGCTTATGTGACCGATCTTGGAATGACGGGAAGTTATGCCGGAGTGATCGGAATGAACAAGGAAGATGTGCTCAAACGCTTCACCGTGATGCCGTTTGAGCGCGCGGGTCACAGCAGGGGATCGGTCTGGATCTGTTACATCGTGGTGGATGTGGATGAGCGCACAGGCAAAGCAAGGTCGATCGAGAGATTTCGGCTTGAAGTGGATTGACCAACGTTCTAGGGTGCGGATCAACAATAGCTTATGCAAAAGAGGCGGCGATGTCCGCCTATTTTCTTACCCCGGGGGTGCGCCTCAAACGCGTTGTCCCTCGTTTCATCCACCTTGTGATCTCGCGCTGCCGCACTCCTCATACCAAAACACCCTATTGACCTTGAGTCCCATCGGATATAGGATTCACAACATTCAGGCACCACCGGTCCCTTAGGGTGACTTTCTTCTCTATCAATCTACGAGCATTTGGGCAGTCGTTCCGGTCTTTTGTTGAAGAACCGGAGAATCGAAGTCTTGCGAACACAATCCACAGGAGGTGGAAGAATGGGGAAATTCCTTGCGTTGCTTTTTGGTGTGGTCAGCTATGTGCTCTTTTTTGTTACTTTTCTGTATGCGATCGGTTTCGTTGGAAACATGTTCGTTCCGAAGTCGATCGATTCCGGTGAACCCGGGTCCGTCGGACTGGCTATCGCCATCAACTCAGCGCTGCTGTTCGTGTTCGCGCTCCAGCACTCCATCATGGCAAGGCTGAAGTTCAAGCGGTGGTGGACGAAGATCGTGCCGTCCGAGATAGAAAGGAGCATTTACGTGCTGCTCACAAGCGGTGCGCTCATCCTTATGTTCTGGCAATGGCAGCCAATGACGTCGATCGTCTGGGACGTTCAGAGTCCGATTGGCGCAAACGTCCTGTGGGTGATCTACTTCCTGGGATGGGGAACCGTTCTGGTAGGGACGTTCCTGATCAACCACTTCGAACTCTTCGGACTGGCCCAGGTCTTTCGATACTTTCAGGGAAAGGAGTTCAAGTGGGCAGCTTTCAGAACCCCGCTCCTCTACGGCTTCGTCAGGCACCCGATAATGCTCGGGTTCATCATTGCGTTCTGGGCGACTCCGAAGATGTCTGTCGGGCACCTTCTATTTGCCTTTGCCACGACGGTCTATATTTTGATCGCACTTCAATTCGAGGAAAAGGACCTGGTGGAGATACACGGTGAGGAATACGAGGCCTATCAGCGCAGAGTATCGATGATAGTTCCGTTGCCGCCGAAGAAGTCTTAGGCTTCGAAGTCGTCTGAACGTGTCGCCAAAAAACAAAAAGAGCCTGTCTGAAACGTCTATCGACAAATGTTTTCTGGCGAACTGGTTCGTCAAGCCCGGCTTATGGAATACATCAGTTGCCCCCGGCTTTAGACGGGGGTGACCGGCGTGCGCAAATGAAAATAGGGGCTTCAGCCCCGATATTGCCGGCTAAAGCCGGCGAGAGATTGAGGAAATGACTCCCTGTCCCCCCGCTAAAGCGGGGGGCAACTGATCTCTTCAAGAGGTCTCCCCACCCATGAATGGGTGGGCTAAACTGTACTTCGCCAATCGGTCCCTTCCCATGAATTGGTGGGCTAAACGGAATACCGCTCACGGCGCACCGTCCCCGCTGTCGAGTTCTTTCATCTCGTCGTCGAGGTCTTTCGCCAGCTCATCCGCGAACTCCTTCCGGAATTCTTCTGTCATTCGGGCTTCTTCAAGTGCCAAAGGAAGCTGCTCCGATCTGGCAGTCAGCTTCTTAAGTGCCAATTCGTTTCCAGCCAACTGACTACCCCGCCTGGACGCAGCCTCGATCATTTGAAGGCGCGACTCGGCTTCCACTTCCATCTCCTTGGCTTCTTTCCTGATCCTCGAAATGTTTTCAATGTCGTGACGCACCTCGTCGCGAAATTCGTCCATGTTCTCGCTCTTTAAGTACTTGAGCTTGTTTTCGCGGCGTTTGGCCAATATCAGCTCATATCCGCTCGATTTGATCAAACGTGTCGCGGTCAGCCTCGAGGCGAGAGTCTCGGTGTATGCGTCGGCAAGCAAAAGGTCTCTTGATCGGAGTTCCTTTAGCGCTTTCCTTTCTGAGGCCTTGAGTTCTTTTTTGAACCACTCGACCTCTTCCGCTTTGATACCGTCCGAAGCGATCCGGTCCCGCAACCCGGACAACCAATTGGAACGATATATCAGGGAGGCCGCCGAGCCCGCCAGTCCGGCTACGAAACCGACGACAAGCGAAATTAGCGAAAGGAAAAGGAACATTGCTGCCGTGGGAGTGACAGTCGACACAAGCGCGAGGACAAAGAATATCAGTGCAGGAACGACAGACAGCACGACCGGAAGGCCGATCGCGCCATATACCAACGCCTTGTCCTTCACGGCGTCCTTGCGGGTCACCTCGTAGTGTGGCACCAAGTCATTCATAAGGCTGGATTTACTCTACAAATTCTACAACCTTAATTCAAACCCTCCGCATCACACGCGCGAACTCTGTTGTATAATCTTCACATTTCTGCTTTTATTGGCTTATTTGAATCTGCGACAGACGCTTATGACTTTCAAGACCCTTTCCCAAATTGCGCTCGTTACGGCCGTATTGGTGATCCTGTTCGCGCCGGCCCTCGCCCAGGACCCGGAGAACACCGGTAAGCCAACCCAGGAAGGCGATGTCAGGGTGATGACGATCCCCATATCGATCTTCACGCAAAAAGAGCTTGAAAAGAAGAAGGCGGAAGAATTCGTCGAGGCGGGAGAGATCATTGTCCGCGAAGACGGCGATCTGCAGGACATACTCTCTATCAGAAGTGTGAGCAATCAGCCGTTGGCTCTCGCCGTTCTGATCCAGGATGATCTTACTCTCAACATCAACAATCAGTTGAAGGACCTTGCCAGATTTATCACCGGCCTGCCTGAAGGCTCCCGGGTGATGGTCGGTTACGTAAAGAGCGGTTCGATTCAGATCAGACAAAAGTTCACCACCGATCTCGCGGACGCGGCGGATTCCTTGCGCATCGTTGTCGGAAGCCCAAGCGCCGCACCCAGAAGTCCTTACGACGGGGTGATCGAGGCGCTTAAGAGATTTGAAGGCGTTCCGTCCGGACGACGCGCGATCCTCCTGATCTCGGACGGCCTCGACGTTTCGAACGGCCTGTCGAGTTCGACACCGTCATCAAGCCTCAGCCTTGACCAGGCCATTCTTAGGGCGCAGCGCACGAGCGTTGCGGTTTACAGCTTTTACGGTTCGGCAACCTATACTTCCGGCGGCAACAATACTCTGGTAAGCAACGGTCAGGGATCTCTGTTAAGACTTTCGAAGGAAACCGGCGGAAAGGCATTTTTCCAAGGGAGCCTGACGGCCGTCTCCTTCCAGCCTTTCTTCCGTGACCTGAACCTTGCGCTGACCAGGCAGTTCGCGCTCTCGTATCTTTCAACGCATATGAAAAAGGGGTATCACAAGGTCGAGGTAACAAGCACGAATCCGGTCGTGAAGATCGAACATCCGAAGGGCTACTACTTCAGAAAGCGGCGTTAGGCAACCGCGACCGTCAACCTACCTGCCTGTTGCAGACAGAACAGACCCGTACTTCTTCCTGCATTAGCAAACCTATCCAGAATAGAAAAAGAGTAAAGATCAGCAGGGTCGAGAAAACGACCCATCCGGCGGTTGAAACACGTTTTGTGACGATCGGCAACGAGGTCGTTCCGCAGTGTGGACATCTGTAAACGGGCATCATCTGCGCCCGTCCGACCCGTGCGGGATACTCGGAAGTCCTGAAGGGATCCTCAAATCCGCGGCCGATCTCGATCTGACGTGTTTCACGCGCGCCTTTCGGTTCGGAAGTAAACTCGCCCGTGCTCCAGGAGTATGGGCGCGGAGGCCTTTGTTCAAAATCAGGCTCCGTTTCAGGCATTCGCGGCCTCGCGCGCAGTCCCATCCCGCAGCGCCTGCAAAACAGGTCGCTTTCGGGATTCTGTTGGCCGCAATTCGCGCAAGTAATCATTGCCAAAGTAATGGATGGATCAGTCGAATCGGATCCTCTTTCCGGTGTTGATGGCTTCGTAGACCGATTCGACGAGCTCCACTGATCTGAAACCGTCCAAAGCCGTCACTGGAGGCGTCTTGCCTTCAAGTATGGAATCGATAAACGCACGGTCTTCCTGCACATAACCCCATCGTTCTTCCTTCTCGGTCATCGCCCAGGAATGTGTTTCGAAGTTGGCGTCAAAGCCCTTTGAATCTATGAGGTGCTCCATTTCCTGCGTGAGTATCGTGCGGTGGTGGCAGAAAACCTCGATCCTCTCGAAAGGAAATAGCCAGCTCGCGTCCGACGACGATGCGAAGGTGGAGTGAAAGCCGTTCTTGAATTTGAAAATGACCGAAAACTCATCGAGTTCGGGATATTCGTGCTGAGATCCGTAGGCGACCAGTTCTTCTATTTCCCCGAACTGGAACCTCATCATATCGAAAAGATGGATGGTCGTTTCGTACAGGAACCCGCCGGTCACATTCACATCGCCGGTCCACACAGGATTTTTCAGTTCCCCCCGGTTCATCTTTATGTGCGCCGAATGGGCCGCGTCCGATCCGAGCAATTCCTTTAATTTCGTGTAGACCGGCGCGTACCGGCGGTTGTGGCCGACTTGAAAGACCCCGTTCCCGCCGTCCGCGACGGCAAGGAGTCCCCTCGCCGCTTCCGTTCCGATCGCAAAAGGCTTTTCGCAGAAGACATGCTTGCCGTGACCCACCGCGTCTGTTGCGATCTCGACGTGTGTCTTGTTCGGCGTGCAGACCACAACGGCGTCGCAATTGTCGAAAAGCTCTTCTCTCGATTCGCAGACACGTCCGCCGATCTTCCGCGCCGCGGCCAACGCGCGTTCCGGAACGATGTCAAATAGCGCAGATATCTCCGCCCGTTCATCACCGGAATGGATCCTGCCGTGAACATTGCCGATATAGCCCGTACCGATTATCCCTATCCGTACCTTGTCCATATAAGTTCTACCAGCTGCCTCCCGCCGCGCCGCTTTGGAGTCCAAGCACATCGATGGTCGCCCTTCTTGCCTTGACGGCGACCTCGAACGGGTCCTGGTCCCAGTATTCGGGCCGGAAGATCTCGATCGAGACCATGCGGTCGTAGCCGATCCCGTCGAAATGCGACTTGATCTCCTTCAGCGGAAGGATCCCCTCGCCCGGGTAGAGCCTCTGCGCGTCGGTCAGTTCTTCCTTTGGAAGGTCTTCGGCGTCGTTGATGTGGAAAATGAACAGTTTTTCGGGATCGAGCGAATCGATCGCGCCGAAACTGGAGTTCCCCGCGTAGAAATGGAACGAGTCGATAACAAGGCCTATGTTCTTACGGTCCGTACGTTCAACTATCTCCTTGCAAAGGTCCAGCGTCTGAACCGAGCAATCCGTCTGACCAAGGAATTCGAAAGCAAGCGAAACCCCGTGCTTATCCGCGATAGCCCCGAGTTCGTGCAGCACCACTACTGAGCCTTCAACGATCTCTTCCTCGCTGAGCCCTTCGGGCAGTCTGCCGGGGACTACGACCACATACGGACATCCTATTGCGCCGGCAATCGAACTAAGTTCTTCGCATTCCGCCTTAATGCCTTCGTACTCTTCCGGGGTCCTGAATGTTACGTGCTCGATCGAGTTTATCGAGTACGGCTCCAGCCTGTTTTCCTTCAGCAGCGCCGCAAGATCGTCCGGAGTATTTGTCTCCAGGTATGTCCTGAGTTTCGACGCCCATATCTCGATCAGATCGTATCCGGCGCTGGCCGCCGCCTTGATATCCGTCTCAAGATTCGCGCGCATCGTAGTGGCTCCGTTAAGTGCGATCTTCATTAACTTTCTCCTTCAATACTACTGCGTTTGATCGATAGTAACACGCGAGTTTTAGGAATTGAAAAAGGGCTTCAATCAAACCGATCGGCCAATTCGCTAACCATTTTCAATCGCTCGTGACGACGCGTCTCTTCCCTCAAAGCTTCTTTTCCAGTCGCGCGGAATACTACCGTGGCTCCTTGTCGTGTCCTGAATATCAGAGCTCCCGTAACGCGGCCTGCAACCCATTCGATTGCATACCAGTCGAAGGAATTGTTATTCTCTTTTGGTCAGGACCCTCCCGAAGTACCAATTATGAAAAATCTGCTTTATCTGATCCTCTTGCTCGCTGTTTGCGCGTCTGTCTCATTCGCACAGCCTTCCCGCGATTCCGAACTTTCAAAGGTCCAGTCTCTTGACCAGGCAGCGCTTTCAAAAGGCGACAGCCTTCCATTGATGGACGTCAAGGACCATATGTACCGTGCTGAGGTGTACATGTCGAATCGGCAATTCCCCAGCGCGAGGGCACACTGGAAGATCGTGCTCGCCAACTTCCCTGATGATCCGTCGATTCCGGCTGCGCTGTTCGGAATGGGCAGGTCGAACATGTGGGAGAGGAATTATGAGACGGCGATCGAGTGGTTCGACAAACTCGTCAAGGACTACGTAGCGACACCGGAAGGCCAGGAGGGTCTGGCATTCAAGGGTGCCTGTTATGTACGGATCGGCAAGAACCTCGACGCGGCCCGGACATACGAGATGTACGCGGCAATGTTCCCTTCCGGCAAGAGGATCGAGTCCGCTTACCTGAACATAATCGATGCCTACCGCGAAGCCGGTGAATACGATAAGGCCGATGAATGGGTCGACAGGACCGCCGGCAAGTTCCCGGGCCAGCCTTCAGAGGTGAACGCGCTGCACGCCCGGCTTCGGATGTACCTTTTCCGCAAGAACTGGCAAGGGACCGAAGCGACTGCTCAGAAGCTGCTTGAACTGAACCGCTTTTCGGGATCGATGGCCTACGAATACGAGGTCACGTACCTCAAGGCTTACGCTTTGGAGATGATGGGAAGTGAGGATCTCGCGATGCGGGTTTACAACTCGATCCCTGCCGATCCCGCCTCATACTACGCCGGGCTTGCTAGTGACCGTATCGAAGCGCTCGGAGGATCGTCCGCTGCCCGCGAGTCGGAAATGCGTTCGCGAGCCGCGAAAATGTCTGCACAGTTTCCGGTCAGGTTCCGGAACGAGCTCGTGCGTTATGGGCGCGAACGGGGTGTGGACCCCCGCTTCCTGCTGGCCATAATGAAGCAGGAAAGCAGTTTCCGTCCGACCGCCAAATCACCGGCAGCGGCGCGCGGACTGCTGCAGCTGACGTACGACACGGCGATGAAATATAGCGCCGCAGCGGGTCACGGCAAGATCACCGCAAACAGCCTCTATTCGCCGGCGGTGAACATCTCGATCGGAACGATGTACATAAAGAAACTGAAAGAAGAGTTCTCAGGTCTTTACGAAGCGATCGCCGCTTCATACAACGGCGGCGAAGACAACGCGCTTCGATGGCTTGAGCGCAGCAATCCCAGGGAAAGAGCAATCTTTGCATCGGAAGTCGGATTCGCCGAGACAAAGAAATACGTGTTCAAAGTAATGGGAAATTACAGGGTTTACAGCGAGCTTTACGACGAGAACCTCGTCAAGAAGTGATCGTCGGTCCGATCTCGGTTCAAAGGCGGCAGAGGCGTCCGGGCCTTTGCCGCCTTTCTATTTCTAATCCGAACACGGTTCACTTTTCAATCGCGGCGAGAATTGCCACAAATATCGCGACGACGACCGTGACAAGTGCGAAGAACGCGATCAGTCCGATCGCGAAATAAATGGTGATCTTGCTCGTATCCTTCCGCTTGATGCTCAGCGCGAACTCTTCGGTACTGGTAAGTTCAAGTTCTTTCGTGGGAGCCGGAATTCCCCTTTCGGCGTACTCCGCGAACGCCGCAACAGAATGTATCCACCTGTTTGCCTGTTCTGGCGGGATGGACCAACGCATCACGTTCTGAT
The DNA here is from genome assembly GCA_024640445.1 of Acidobacteriota bacterium. GTDB lineage: Bacteria > Acidobacteriota > Blastocatellia > Pyrinomonadales > Pyrinomonadaceae > Aridibacter. Next base: position 10,193 of record JAHEEZ010000011.1, read on the forward strand.
TCCCCGAAAATTGAAGGTGGATGAAACCGGGAATGATCTTAAGGTGGTTCCGGACAAAGAATGCACGGTCGTCCAGGATCTGCCTTACTCGCGCAGCGCCCCCATTATCTTGCACCAAGGAACGTGCCCACGCCTCATCATCGGTCCAGATCTTCACATCTTCAAGACCCCTGAGTCCTGGTTGGAGAGGCTGTTTATCCAGAATTTCCGCGAAGAACGCCGTGTCCGCGTAATCGAGGGTGATCCCGGCTCGTGTCTTCAACGACGTTTCCATCAGAACTTCCAGTATCGGACCCCTGTGAAAGAAGACCTCGGTCTTTCGTCCGGCGATCTTGCCTTCAAAACGCCTGAAGAACAATCTGTACATCCGTCCTTGAAGACCAAGAGGTACAAACGCACGATCCAGAAGCATTTTGCGGCGAAGTACGGAAAATAACAGGAAAGCGTTCCCACCTCCGAATATCACTACAAAGAAAACAACCGCCGCGACCGCAACTCCCCAGACGGCTCCCCCGAACGCCCCCGCGATGAGGCCCATGAAGACCGACACGATTCCTACAACAAACACCACGGCAACAGCGGCGATCCTGATAACAATTACCCGCGCGAACACGCTGAGACACCCCTTTCCCAAAGCTTCGTTTGCAGAGTTCATTTCTCTTTTCCTTTTGGGGGTCTTGAGCCTTCAGTCGGGATCCGACTGCTGTGAATGGCAAATAGAAACGGGCACCCCGCAGGGTACCCGTCCATCCTATACGCATTCCGGCAAAGCAATCAATGCTCCTCGAGCTTAGATCTATCGAGAGTGCGCGTCGTGTCCTCAGTAACGCTCGTCGGCTGAAGGTCGTTTGTGTCCCGCCAGTTCCCCGCCATCGGAGGCTGAAAGAAAGATTCCGCCGGCTGATTCTCCTGCGGAGGAAGGGCTGGCTGGGCAGGAGCGCGTCCCGTCAGGTTTTGCCTGAAAGAATCGACAAATCCGGCATGCGCTGTGGTCGGCAGTGACGATTCGAAGATCAGCGCGTACAGGATCCTCAGTAATCCGCCCCAAAAAGTGATTATCGCCGCCAGGGCTACAAAAATGGGCGTTATGTCCAGAGCCGCGGAAGTTACCGCGAGGATCGGGACCACGATCAAACTTGAAAGCATCAACAGGGCCCCCTGCTTTACGCCCTTCTTCTTCGGAGACACCGCCTTTGGGTCGGTGCCCAGAAGCTCCGAGGGCAGTCCGCCTTTCGCGACGATCTCGATCATCCCGGTCATAAGAAATCCGCATCGCGAACAGAAACGGGTCTCATAACCTGTCTGTTGCTGACCGCACCTGGGGCAATGAATGGCCATCAGTCGTTTGATTCCTCCTTTTGCAAGAGTCTGGTCGTGCCTTCCGTAACGCTTCCGGGTCCGGCAAGATCGCCTGTGTCGGGGACCCGCCAGCCTCCGGGCTGCGGCGAGGCGTATTCGTCAGCGGTCTGCTGCATATGTCCCGGCAACGCGTGTTGACCCGGCGCATAGCCCATTCCGATCTGTCCTTCACCCCGCATCGGCACGAAGCCCGGTATTTCCTTGGATTTCCCCGGGAGGAAGAACAACGAGGAAAGAAAGATCATAAACGACCCGAACACTCCAACGACTCCGGCCATCGCCGCCAACTCCTCCACGTCAACTATCGCCCAAAACGGCGTGACGATCAGAACGAAGAAGAGGAACCAGAACAAGCTGAGTATTAGCCCGTTCCGGCGTGTGAAGAACTTCGATTTGCCCTTCATAAGCGCTTCCAGCTGGGGAAGCGTGCCGCCGTTTGAGAGTATCTCAGTGACAAGCCCCATAGGGAGGCCGCACTTGGGGCAAAATTTAAGGTTTCCTGATACCTGCTGGGTACCGCAGCGTGGGCAATACATTCGGATCTCCGGGTTTTGGCGACAAATAATATCGGCCGGGGGAAGGATCCGCTCAATGCGGGCGCCGCGGCCAGTCCAAACTACGCTAAACTATCGCCCAGAGTTCGTTTTATTTCAAGTTTTAGAGCCTGAAAGGAACCACGACGAACTTGTTCCGGCAGGTAAAACCCGCGACTTGTATCCGGTCCGGTATATCCGTTGCGCGCCTATGCTTGCCCGGTGGTAATATCGAGTTTCGACTCCGCCTTCTCTGTGAGAGCTTCAGATTCCAGCAGTGTTCGCGCCAACAAATTCGACAACGATATAACGCCGGTCGGCGACCATATTTCGCGGTCGAGTTCGCTGTCGGACCGAATCCTTGCTATCCCTTCGCGTCGCGCCGTCTCCACCTCGCCGAGATATTCGAATGCCTTCTCTTCTGAACCGAGCGCCTCCGGAAGCGTCCACTCGAACGGATCGTCCCACAATTTTGAGTTTATGCCTCCGAAGGTCTGTTCAACCTTAGCCGCGCTGCGAATCAGAAAGGGAGACGCTTCTGAAGGCCAGCCCGCTCTTTCGATCAGCGCCCTCCATCTCTCTTGCAGCGCCTTGAACCGATCGTCGAACTCTCTGGTTTTCTTTCCCATAATCTCAAAAGACCGTTTCGAGAAGCAAAAAGGACGGAAGCAGCCTCCCGTCCCGCAAATTCTGTCAAAAGATTCGAGAACTCAGTTCTTTATGAACTCCCTGTCGTCTTCCATCAAAACAAGCCCGTAATTCTTTCCATTGTAAATGACGCCGTTGCGAATCTTGCCTTTTACAAGGATCTGCGTGTCACGGGTCGGCACCCCTCTTCTCTCTTGCGAAATGACCCAGATGGAACCGGTTCCGTCGTCGATCTTGTAGATCCCGCCGCCTTCCTTGATCAAGGGAATTGAAAGACCATAGCTCGTTTTGACGACGCCCGCAATTGCCACCGATTTGCCGTTGTACCTTGAAGGGTCCGCCTCGATCTCCCCGATGGACTTTCGTTGTGGGCACCCGGAGGCAAAGAGAACGGCAGTGGCAAGCAGAACCACACCCGCTATTCTGTAAGTAAGCTTCATTCTATCTCCTTCTATCTAATGGTTTTGGGGAGCCGGATCTCAAGTAGCAAGATTCTGCGCGATTTGAAAAGTTTGCAATAATAATTGATTATTTAGTTTCTGCGGCGATTCGTTTACGCTTTTCCCGATCCTATAAAAGAAATGGCGGTTACTCAAGAGAAATTCCCAAACGCGAAATTCTCGTTCTCGTCGTGTATCGGCACCGACGTCTGGCATCCCGGCAAGCCCACGGGCGGCTACGAATGGTGGTATTTTGACGCATTGAGTGATGACGGCCGCGAAGCTATTGTCATAATTTTTATGGACAATTTCATCTTTTCGCCCCGATACAATGCTCTGAACAGGGCTCTGAAAAAGAATTCCAGGCAGGACATCCCGGCTCCCTGCATACCTGCGCTCGCATTTTCTTACTACAAGGACGGGAAGCCCGTATACAGATCGGTTTCTGAGTACCCGATGGAACAGTTTTCGGCGGATCCCGAATGGCCGCATTGCGAGATAGGTCGAAGTTCCTTCCGCTGTGACTCTGCACCTTACGGTTCGGGTTTCGCGGTAAACGTATTCGTGGAATTATCGGGTGGACGGAACCTGCACGGCAATTTTGAATGGCTTTCCGTAGAAAGCGATCTGTCTCCGGCTTCGGAGGCTTCCGGAATGGGGTCAGCAGCCGGACATTCATGGAACCTTGTGGCCCCCAGGTCCGACGTGACGGGCAAAATGGTCATCGAAAACCGAAAAAGGTCCAAAACGGAAGAGGTGAACTTCAGAGGCACCGGCTATCACGACCATAATCTGGATAGCCGCTGGATGCCGGAGGCGGTATCGAATTGGAACTGGGGAAGGGTCCATTTTGCCGATGCCACGGCTGTATTTTATGATTACGCAGGTCACGAACCCGGCGACAACTGTTCCAGGCTGTACATCGTTCGCGACAATGCGATCGTAGAACTCGATGCCGTATTCGATATCAATGGGACCGGCCGCGACAAGTTCGGATTGAAGTACCCGAAGACCTTCGCTGTGCATGCCGACGATGGATCTGAACTCCTTGTGGAACAGAAGAAGGTTCTGGATTCCTCGTTCTTTTATACTCGGTTTGTCTGTGACGCGTCGCTTACTTTGAACGACGACAACATTCGCAATGCGAGCGGAATATCGGAATACCTCGTCCCCGCAAACCTCCGCAATGGTTGGTTCGACAGATTGATAGACATGAGAATAAGCCGGCCCGGAAAACCGGCACTGCTGACCTGAAACACTGCTTAATCGGTTCGCTTCAAGATATCGGGCTGGTCCGGATCGAAAGAGCCTCTCAGATATGAATGAAAACCCTGAAATCGAAGAGGAATCTGTAAAACGGCATCATTGCGGAGACTGCGGTGCGGACATGGTGTTCGATCCAAAGTACGGAACGCTGGCATGTCCGTATTGCGGCGGCACGAAAGAGATCGAAAGCCGCCCAGGTGAGATAGCTGAACGCGATTTTGAAAAGTTTCTCCGTCCCGAATCTGAACGCCTTCAGCCTCTTGCGAAAGATGCCATGCAGGTCACCTGCGACAGCTGCGGTGCGACCGTCACCTTCATACCTCCCGAGACAGCAACCACGTGTGAGTTCTGCGCGGCCAAGATCGTCGCTCAACCCCGTTCCGCCGACCCGCTCGTCGCACCCGAAGGGGTGCTTCCTTTTACCGTGGCGAACAATGATGCTTCGAAATCGCTGGGTGTCTGGACGAGATCCAGGTGGTTTGCTCCAAATAAACTGAAGACGATGGCGCGCCAGGAAAAGGCGGCGAGCATATACATTCCGTACTGGACCTTTGACGCCGATACGGACACCGCCTACACCGGAAGCAGGGGCGACAACTATTACGAGACAGAGCACTTCACCGACTCGCAGGGTAAACAGCAGAGCCGTCAGGTGACGAAGATCCGTTGGTCCGGCACTTCCGGAGACGTCTCGCGGCACTTTGACGATGTTCCGGTGCCGGCTTCAACGTCCGTGCTTCCAAAATATCTCGACCGCCTCCGGTGGGATTTCGAAAACCTGGCTTCCTACGATCCCGCATATCTTTCGGGACATAGGGCACAAACGTACCAGGTCACGCTTGAATCGGGCTTCGAGGCTTTCAAGACAATTGCCGAAGGCGTGATCGACAGAGACGTTCGGGTGGATATAGGCGGCGACCATCAGCAGGTCACTTCGACAGACACCGAATACTCAGCAGTGACCTTCAAGCACATTCTGGTGCCCGTCTACGCCGGCGCTTACCGCTTTAACAACAAGGTCTTTCAGATAATAATCAACGGAAGGACAGGCGAGGTTTTCGGGGAGCGGCCGTACAGCGCGGTCAAGATCGGCTGTCTTGTGATCGCGATCCTTTTCGTCCTGATGGTATTCGCCATCATTTACGGATTGACCAAGTGACCTCGATCATTCGAAGTTCCGGACCCATACCGGCAGTTCTGAGAGATCTTTGATCCGGTCGAATTCCTTTCCTTCCAAATCGCTTTCTTCTACCCGTTCGTGAAACCACTCCGTTTCGTAGGGCACGTATACGGCTCGGCCGCCGATCTCGACGACCGGGAGAATGTCCGAGCGAAGCGAGTTCCCCACCATCACGAAACCTGATAAATCAATGGAGTGGCGTTTCGCGATCTTCTGATAGACGGAAACGGTCTTCTCGGATACGATCTCAACCTCTTCGAAATACTCACCAAGCCCCGATCTCGATATCTTCGCTTCCTGGTCAAATAGGTCTCCTTTGGTAATGACCATCAGCTTGTACTTCCCGGAAAGTTCGGCGACCGCTTCCGGAGCGCCTTTTAGGATCTCGATCGGCGAAGTGAGCATATCCCGCGCGAATCCTATGATCTCCCGGATCTCTGTCCCCGTGATCCTCCCTTCCGTTAGCTCCACGGCAGTTTCGATCATCGAAAGCGTGAATCCTTTCACGCCATAACCGAAGTGCCTGATGTTACGCGACTCAGTGGCGTCCAGACGCTCTTCGATCCAGTCCGGGTCGTGATACCTGGCAAGCAAATGCTTGTATCTGTCCTTTGCGCCTATGAAGATCCGCTCGTTGTGCCAGAGCGTATCGTCAGCGTCAAAGGCGATTGTACCGATCTTGGCGTAAGTCATTGCGATCACTGCGCTGCGCCGGAACAGCACCTCCCACGTAGAAAAAAAGCTTGTCGGCCTACCCGCCTTGTATGGTAGAATGGGGCTTCATCCAAGCAGAAGTCCTGAGAGGTATTGAAAATATGAAGTGTTGGCATTGTAACAGCGACCTCGACATTAATTACCAGGCCGCCGACTATTCATTCAAGTTCTACCATTGTTCATTTTGCGACAAATGGTATGAAATGCGAAAAGAGAAGACCCGGGCGAACAGTGCCGTCCCGATGAAATTCTCGGAACTCAATGCGCCGCCTGAAGTGCCGGCAGCAGCACAATCTGTCCACTAGACGAAGAACAATACAAATCAAAAAGGTCAAACCGATATTCGGTTTGACCTTTTTGCATTTGGACCGGTCTTTTCTATTCGGCGATAAGCTGGCGGAGCACATATTGAAGTATGCCTCCGTGCCGGTAGTAGTCCGCTTCGATCGGGGTGTCGATGCGAAGCGTGACAGTCGTTTCCGCGGCCGAACCGTCCATCCTGTGGATAGTCATCTTCACGTCCTGGAGGGGCTTCACGTCGCCCTCTTCGAGGCCGGTAAGATCTATCTTCTCGGTGCCGTCGATCCCAAGCGCATCTACGTTCTCCCCTTCTTTGAATTGAAGGGGAAGGACACCCATTCCGATCAGATTCGATCTGTGAATCCGCTCGAAACTCTTCGCAACGACTGCCTTGACGCCCATAAGGAGCGTGCCCTTCGCCGCCCAGTCTCGCGAACTACCCGTGCCGTATTCCGCGCCGGCGAGTATAACCAGAGGAGTTCCCTCTTCGGTGTACCGCATCGCAGCATCGTAGATGGTCATCTCGTCACCGGAAGGTTGATGGAGCGTGAATCCGCCCTCCTTAGGGGTGACCATTCGGTTCTTGATGCGGACGTTGGCGAAAGTTCCCCGCAGCATCACCCGGTCGTTTCCGCGTCGTGAGCCATATGAATTGAAATCGTTCGGCTCAACACCTTTTGACTGAAGGTACAGCCCGGCAGGTGAATCGGGCTTAATAGCCCCGGCAGGCGAGATATGATCGGTCGTAACCGAATCGCCAAAGACCGCCAGGGGCCTGGCGCCGGAGATGTCTTCGAATGCGCCCGATTCCATATCGAAGCCATTAAAATAAGGCGGTTCCTGGATATACGTCGATGTGTCGTCCCACTCGTAGACCCTTCCGGGCGTCGAGGGAATGTCGTTCCAAAGAGGGTTCTTACCGGCAAAATCACGGTAAAGTTCCCTGTACACTTCCGGTTCGAACGCGGAATGCATTTCGGTCCGGATCTCTTCCAGCGTAGGCCATACGTCCCTCAGATAGACATCGTTCCCGTCCCTGTCCTTCGAGATCGGTTCCGTTGAAAGGTCCTTCGTGACCGTACCGGCGAGTGCAAACGCCACTACGAGCGGCGGCGACATAAGAAAGTTCGCCTTTATGTTCTGGTGCACTCGCGCTTCGAAGTTCCTGTTGCCGGACAGGACCGATGCAGCAACGATGTCGTGATCGACAACCGCGGTTTCGATCGCCGTTTGGAGCGGGCCGCTATTTCCAATACAGGTCGTGCATCCGTATCCCACCAGGTCAAAGCCGATCTCGTCCAGATACTCTTGCAGCCCCGTCTTTTCAAGGTACTCGGTTACTACCCTAGAACCGGGAGCAAGAGATGTCTTCACGTACGGCGGGACCCTCATCCCTTTCTCGACAGCCTTCTTCGCGAGCAGCCCCGCAGCGAGCATTACGCTCGGGTTCGATGTGTTCGTACATGAAGTTATGGCTGCGATGAGGACCGAACCGTGACCGATCTCTGCCTTGCTTTGCGTTCCCGTCCCTTCATCCTTTGCGTCGATCACGTCAGGTGTCGGGCGGTTTACCACCATCTCGGTTTCCGAGGTCACGCTGGTCGCTGCCGCCGACTGGCCGTCAATGACCGGAAGCGGTATCGAACCGCCATCCTGCGCTCCGCCTCCGCTCACGGTTCCAACGCCGCCGTTCAGGGCGACCTCATAGGCTTTTGAAAAGTCTCCTCCGTCTCTCCCGAATCCGCCTTCCTGCACCGGCCTTGTAAAGAGGCTTCCGAATTCGGATTTGAACGCATCGAGATCTATCCTGTCCTGAGGCCGTTTGGGACCCGCGACCGCCGGCTTTATGGTGCCGAGGTCCAGTTCTATGACTTGCGTGTAATCAACCTCCCCCGCTTTCGGTATCCCGAACATTCCCTGGGCCTTGAAGTAGTTCGCTATCGTCTCGATATGCTCCGGATCGCGGCCCGTCGCCCTGAAGTAGTCGAGTGTCTTCTCGTCGACGCCGAAGAAACCCATCGTAGCGCCGTATTCCGGCGACATATTCGCGATCGTGGCGCGGTCGGTGGCAGGAAGGCTTGCAGTTCCATCGCCGAAGAACTCAACGAATTTTCCGACAACCTTCGCCTCCCGCAGGATCTGTGTAACCCTGAGCACAAGGTCGGTCGCCGTCGCTCCTTCAGGCAGTTCGCCGACGAGATTGACGCCGACGACGTCGGGAGTAAGTATGTAGACGGGTTGACCCAGCATAGCGGCCTCCGCTTCGATGCCTCCAACGCCCCAGCCGACGATCCCCAGGCCGTTGATCATCGTCGTGTGCGAATCCGTTCCCACAAGAGTGTCGGGATAATAGACGCCATCCTTCTCAAACACGCCTTTCGCGAGATATTCAAGGTTAACCTGATGGACGATGCCGATGCCGGGAGGCACGACGCGGAATCCGTTGAACGCCTGCATTCCCCATTTCAAAAAGCGATACCGCTGTTCATTCCTCTCAAACTCCTTCTCCATGTTCCGCTGGTACGCATTTTCGCTTCCCGCGTAGTCGACCTGTACGGAATGGTCGATCACAAGATCCACCGGGACCAGAGGCTCCACCACGTTCACATCCTTGTCCATTCTGGCGACTGCCGAACGCATTGCCGCAAGGTCCACCAAAAGCGGGACGCCCGTAAAGTCCTGAAGAATAACGCGCGCCACTACGAACGGAACCTCATCTGAGCGCGCAGCGTTCGCGGACCATCCGGCGAGGGCTTCTACATCGTCCTGTCCTATCTTCTTTCCTTCGTCGAAATTTCGGAGCACGGATTCGAGAACGATGCGAATCGATATCGGAAGCCTTGAGATCCTCCCCACGCCTGCTTCCTCAAGCTTCGGCAGCGAGTAGAACGAGGCTTCCTCGCCCGAGCCCGTCGTGAACGTCTGTCTTGTATTTAAGAGATTGTGCGACATAGATGTCAGATTCCTTGGTTTTGATCAACCGAAAAGTAATAAAAGAACGTGTTTGTATGCTGTAAGTGTATGGGGCTAAATGACAAAACTCAAGCAAAAGCACTTTTGATGAGTTTTTTTCAGATACGCTTAATATAGATTCGATCAGCTAATATTTCGAGGGTCCCGGATCGATCCCGGCCGATGATCGATATGAGACGCTTTCCCGTTTGAATACAAAGGCTTTTGGCCCCCGTCCTTTGCGTTCAAAGTGCATTCAAACTACAATCCCCTTTCGGATTAATGACGATGAAAGACGAAGGCGGTTTATGTAATGGCAGGAAGAGGATTTTCGATCCGAAAATATCTGTCCGTGGTCACGCGCTTTCCCGAGCGCATACGCCGAAGTCTGTCCGGTTACCGATTTTATGCCTACCTTGCGATTCTGGGTCCGGGGATCATTGCCGCTAACGCCGGAAATGAGGCGAGCGGTATCGCAACCTATTCAAGTGTCGGTGCGGGATATGGATATACCCTGCTGTGGGTATTCGTCCCGATGCTTCTCAGCCTTATCGTCGTGCAAGAAATGTGCGTACGTATGGGTCTTGTAACGGGTCAGGGTCTCGCTGATCTTATCCGTGAACGATTCGGTGTAAGGCTGACCGCACTTGTGATGCTCGCGCTGCTGATAGCCAACACCGGGGTTATCGTTTCACAATTCGTGGGTATCGCGCAGGCGTCAGAGCTTATTGGCGTTCCCCGCTACTTTTCCATACCGCTCGCCTCAGCGATCATCTGGTGGCTTGTCGTCAAAGGCACTCAAAAACGGATCGAACAGGTATTTTTGCTCATTTCACTTGTCTTTCTTTGTTATATCTTTTCAGCGATCATGGCCGGACCCGACTGGTCCCGAGTCGGGTCCGAGATGATAACGCCGGGATTCCGGACCGACACCGCATATCTATTCATGGTGATGGCATTGATCGGCACGACGATAACCCCGTTTATGCAGTTCTTCGTGCAGTCAGCCGCCGTTGAGAAGGGGCTTGACGAAGATGACCTTTCACTTGCCAGGGTCGATGTGGTCGCCGGCAATACGTTCGCGGTCATCATCGGCGCATTTATCGTGATCTCAACCGCCGCGACCCTCCATGTACGCGGCATCTTGACCATAGATTCCGCTGCCACGGCGGCTGAAGCGCTGGCCCCGGTAGTGGGAATATACGCGAAGTATTTGCTCGCATTTGGCCTGTTCGGCGCCTCTTTGCTTGCCATGGGCGTGCTGCCTCTCGCCACCGCTTATTCGGTCAGCGAAGCCCTCGGCTTTGAGAAAGGCCTTTCTAGGACTTTCCGCGAAGCTCCGATCTTTCTTGGGGTATTCACGGCGCTGATCCTTATCGGGGCGTTCGTCGCGATGATCCCGGGCATTCCTCAGATAAGGCTCCTTGTATTCACGCAGGCAGTGAACGGGCTTCTGCTGCCTGTAATTTTGGTCACCGTCGTAACGCTATCGTCGAGCAGGGAGATAATGGGCGAATACCGAAACGGATTAGTCTTCAGGACGTTCGCCTGGATCATCACCGTCACCGTTTCGGGCCTCTCTTTGTTGTTGCTTGCGGGCACTTTTGCTGATATTTTCTAACACCTCCATATGGCACCCAGCGAACTAAGAAGAAAACTCGTATTCCTGTTTACGATCATCGGCATCGTGACGCTGATCCTGATCATTCTTCCGTTCATCGAAGGATGGCTTCTCCAGAACATCTATTCTCAGTTCAATCTCCAGGTTCAACCGGACGATTCGATCGTCAAGGTTCTTCCAAATGGGAAGTACGGGCCTCCGGGTCAACTTTCCCAGACCCTCCTGGGCCTTTTGGTGAACCTCATCAAGATCATCAAGATCATTCTCCTTTTGGCGATCGTGATCGCCTGCGTACGGGTGGTCGTGAACCTGATCTTCGGAACCGCGCTCAGGAACAGTGCGCAAAATGAGATCGCTTCGCTTCTGAAGACCATAGTCTCGGTCATCATCTACATAGTCGCTTTTTTCATCATTTTTCAGACCCAGTATCCCAACATCCCATTGGCGCCGCTGTTCACAGGATCGACCATCCTCGGAATCGTCGTCGGTCTCGCACTGCAGGACACTCTAGGGAATTTGTTTTCGGGTGTCGCGATCCAGGCGGACCAGTCCTTCCAGGTTGGCGATACGGTGATAATCGGCGACAGGGGCTTTGGCGAGGTGGAAAGTGTCTCCTGGAGGGGCGTGAAGATACGGACCTACCAGAACAAGCTGCTCGTAATAAGTAACAGCGTTATCGGAAAGGAGATCATCGAGATAGCGCCCAGGGATAACCTGAACGCAAGGATAGTCAGGTTCAACACGATCTATTCGAATTCTCCCGCAAAAGTCATCCAGACGGTCCGTGAAGTGGTCCGCCAGGTGGAAAATGTCTCTCCAAAGAGAAGGCCAAAGGTACGGATATGGAACCTTGGAGACAATGGCATCGACTGGGAAGTGAAGTATTGGGTCATGGACTATCGCCGTTTTAACGACACCGACGCCAGGATCCGGGAACGGATTTGGTACGCATTCCAGCGTGAGGGCCTGGACTTCGCTTATCCCACCCGAACCATTTACACCGCAAACCAGACTGATGAGGCAGACGGTTTTGTCGAAACGGCGGACGAGATCTGCGAGAGAATAATCAATGTATCGATCTTTGCGCCTCTTTCGACCGAAGAAACTCAGAAGATCGCGAGAAACTGCCGGGTCCGCGTGTTCGCCCAGGAAGAACCGATCATCCGAAAAGGTCAAAAGGGCCAATCGATGTTCATAATCCACAGGGGTTCTGTCAATGTGCAGATCGAAGAAGGGGGCGAGGTGAAGACGATAAACCACCTTTCCGTCGGAGATTTCTTCGGCGAAATGAGCCTCTTTACGGGAGAGCCAAGAACCGCGGACGTAGTAGCGGACGCGGAAACAAAGGTGATCGAGATCCAGCCGAACATCTTGAAGCCAATCCTCGAAGAAAATCCGGAACTGGCCCGAATAATTTCCGAGATCATCGAAGAACGACGGGAATTGCTGGTCGAAGAGGATGATGAGGAAGGCTCTGCCGCCGATCCGGACTCGAAGAGCGTCCTTCGCTCGATCCGCAGTTTCTTCGGACTCAAATAAGAAAACCCGCGGCCTTGAACTGGCCGCGGGTCTTCCTTCCTGAGAAAGAACTTCCCTAGTAGATCGTAAAGTTAAAATGGACGACCTTGTTGACCGTCACCGGTTGGCCGCTCTGCAACTGCGGCGTGAAGCGAATCTGACGTGCCGCGGCGATCGCCTTTTCAGTTAATCCGTAAGGCAGGCCCTTCATCGTCGAAACAGATCCGATAGATCCATTTGCCTGGAACGTCACTCGAAGAATTACCGTTCCCCTGACATTCTGCTGTCGGGCCTCGTCAGTGTAACCGGGTCTTGGCTTGGAAAGAATACGGAGCGCCGTTGAAGGTCCGCTCGGGGGAGGCGAGGTCCGCCTTCCGTTTCCGTCGCCGGTTCCGTTGCCATTTCCGTTTCCGCGGCCGTTACCACTGCCTGAGCCTACACCATTACCCTCGCCGGTTCCCAGACCGTCGCCAAGTCCGGTGCCGGTGCCTCGGCCCATTCCGCCGCCGGAACCCGGGCCGCTTGAGGGATCATCCGAGATCGCGCCGGGCAGCCCCGGAGGTTCGATCCTGTTCCTCTTAATATCGCCTTCGGTAGACATTATCACCGGCAAACTTGGATTCGTCATCCTCGGTATCGTCGGTGACGGAGGTGTCATCGGAGGCCTTGTCTGGGTTACAAGTTCACCCTTCGATACGGGTTTCTCTTCCTCTTTTCCGCCGCCGCCGCCGCCGCCGCCGTCATCGTCGTCTTTCTTAGGCTGTTCCTCTTCATCGATGTCCATCGGAAGTTCGTCCAGCATCGAGATCAGGGTCTGATCGTCGACCATCGAACCGACCTCTTCCAGGTTATTGAACAGCGAGTACCCGATAACACCGAAAAATCCAACGAAGATCAGGGTAAATGTCCCGAGGAGGATCCCCTTCCGCGTACTCGAAGGGCGGTCGGAGATGACCGTTACGTGATAATTCTCATCTTTGAAGTCATCATGAAAATTGTAGTTCTTCAGTTCTTCCTCGTTGTACTGGAAATTGCTTGTTCTTGAATTCGCCTTGTTCTCAACTTCCAAAAGTCCGAGAAATGTGCCGGCTGCGGCTTCCTTCGCCGAAAAGCTGTCTGATCCGGAATCCGCCTCATCTGCCGAAAACTCAAATGTTTCCTCGACCCACTCTTCGGTCTCCGAGACCTCGGGTTCGGACGATGCGAAAACTTCCGGTTCGGCCTCTTCGGCTATTACAGGCACTTCCTCAACGGGCGCGGTTTCAACCGGAGCCATTTCGATCACCGGCGCTATCTCTTCAACCGTCTCGACAGGTTCCTCGACCTCGGCTTCGATCCTCTCAGTCTCAAACGCCGAAACAACGGTTTCTTCGATCGCAGGCTCCTCTATTTCGACCGGCTCGGGTTCCTTCGTCCCCATTGTGGTTTCGGCGATCTCCGGCACCTCCAGCACCGGCTCATCCCGGTCCAGGATGGCAGGTTTCTCAGGTTCCGGAGCGAACTGCGTCTTTTCAGCGACCGGCTTCATTTCGAAGGCGGTCAATTGCGCCGCGCAGTTCGGGCAGAAGGAAAACTTCTCTGCGAAACTCTCTTCACACGCGGAACAGTACTTAACTATTTTTCCCATCTTTGGCTAAGCCTCTCTAACTTATTTTTCCTGGAATCCGTTGGTGACAATCGATCCAACTTTTAGCTCGGGTGACGGCGATGCTAAGAAATCAACAACATTCTGTAGCGATTATAACAAATTAGTTGATGCCGTGCCCGGTTGACGCGATGCCCGTCCGCCTCTACACTTCTTTCTTTTTGAGATCTTTTTAGAGGTTCGTGCAAACCCAACTTGCCGGCGCCCTCTTGCAACTAACATTGTATCTCAGCCTCAGTTCTTCTAATCTTTGATCATGCGCCAAACTCCAAGACTGCATACGCTTCTCCTTATTGCATTGTTCATTTTGCCGATCACGGTTCCGGGACAGTCGACCGGCTATGTTCAGCCGCGCTCCGAGAAGCTTTTGAACGGGTTAAGTGTTCTGATCTGGAGCGAGGCCGGGACCGGCTTTGTGACGATTAAACTCAGAGTACACAATGGCGCAGCCTACGACCAAAAGGGTAAGGAAGGGACGCTGGCGCTTCTTTCAGACATTCTCTTTCCGGAAGAAGGCATCAGGGAGTTCTTTCGGGAAGACCTGGGCGGCAGTCTTGAGGTGGAAACAACATACGATTATGTTCAGATCACCGCCACCACACGTTCAGCTTCATTCCTGACCGCTCTCGAGACGATTGCGCCGGCCGTCACGGATACGCCGGTCGACAAAGAGACCACCGGAAAAGTGAGAGAAAAAAGGCTTGAACTTCTGGAGCAGTTGAGAAACGAATCCGCCTATGAATCCAGGGTGGAGGCCGCGGAGCGGCTTTATGGCGAGTTCCCGTACGGCAGGCCTGTCGACGGCACCCCGGAAACCGTTGCGAACATAGACTTTGCCGATCTGATCTATGCGCGGGAGAGATTTCTGACCGCGGACAACGCGACTTTAGAGATCACGGGCGACGTCAGGTCCGATTACGCATACCTCGCGGCAAGAAGGCTTTTCGGGGGATGGAACAAGAGCGGGGACGATATTCCGGCGACTTTTCGTTTGCCCGAGACGCCGCCCACAGATGTTGGGACCATCTACGTAAATGGTGAGAGTTCCGTCAGGTCCTCTACTGCGGTGGAAGGATTTGCGAGAAAAGACCCGCTATACCACGCAACGGAGGTCCTTGAGAAGATCCTTCGGCGAAATCTCGGCGGGGATGGATCGGTTTCGATCTCGCACGAAGGATATCTTTTGAAGGGTATTTTTTACGTTTCCATGTTGAAACGCGGCGAATCGGAATTGAATGACGTCCCGGACGCCAGACAGATGCTGAAGAAGGCACTGGCTTCAAGTATTGAGCAGGCAGATTTTGACAGGTCGAAAGCGGAATATCTTGCTGAATTCTACAAGATCGGTTCAGACGGCGTTCGGCTTGACGCAGATACCTACAAGCTCGCGGACGCGAAAGATGAATACGGAAAGGTTGCTGGCCTGACTCTGGCCGACGTCCGGAAAGCCGCAGAAATGCTTGCAAAGAGAACCGCAGTCGCGATATTGATGATCTCAAGACCGTCGGATGCTCCGACCCAGCCCGTGGATCCAAAGGATCCGGCGCGAAAGTAATGCACCACACGAATTTTCTCGTCAAATGAATTCCCCACCCGCAACCACTGGAAGAGAGAACGAAGCAGAACACGCCGCTGCAGTCCGGGATATGTTTTCCGGGATAGCGTCGCGGTACGATGTGCTGAATCACGTTCTTTCGGCGAACATCGACAAGCGTTGGCGAACGAAAGTGGCGGGAATCCTGAAGGAGACGCTGGCGGATCCGGAAGCGCGAGTGCTGGATGTGGCATGCGGAACCGGAGATCTTTCGATCGAACTAAAAAGGTCTGGCAGCGCGTCGATCGTCGGCACGGACTTTTGCCGGCCTATGCTGGCGATCGCCGACAAGAAATCGGAAGACTCTTCACTCGGAATTCCATTCGTTGAGGGCGATGGAATGAGGCTTTCCTTCGACGACGAAACGTTCGAAGCGGTGACCATTGCATTCGGACTACGGAACTTTTCAAACTGGGAAGAAGGCCTTCGCGAACTCCACCGGGTCCTGAAACCAACCGGAAAGCTCGTCGTCCTTGAGTTCTCGAGCCCGATAGTGCCGGGCTTCCGCCAGGCGTTCCGATTCTATTTCACGAGGGTCTTGCCCCGGATCGGAGGAATGGTAAGCGGCTCCCGCGGAGCTTACGAATATCTGCCGGACTCCGTCTCAAGGTTCCCTGACCAGAATGGGTTGGCGGCGATGATGCGACAAATCGGCTTCTCGGATGTAGAATACAAAAATCTGACAGGCGGCATTGCCGCGATCCACTTTGGTACGAAGTAATACCGCCTCTATCTTTGATCTTCCCGATCGATGAACAAGTATAAGGTCCTAAAGTTCTTCAGGCGTCTCGGATTGTTCCTTCTGGTGATCTGGACCGTGGTGTCCCTTGTGACGCTGATGATCGAACTTGTGCCGGGCGACCCGGCGGTCGCAAGGCTGGGCGAC
>JAHEEZ010000420.1 GCA_024640445.1 Acidobacteriota bacterium
GTTCGTTCTCGCTCATAAATTAAAGTCTAACATTCAGGCGGCTACACAACCCGCGGCGCCCGTAAATCGTGAACTCTGTTTAGTGACTCGTAACTCGTGAATAGAATAAGATAAAAACACTATGAAAGAGGATGGTTAGGATACTGAAACTCTGGTCTTGCTTATCGGTTGGTACTCCGGAAGACGTCCTAAAATCTTCGCGCCTTCGCGGTTTATTCTTTTCACGAATCACGATTCACAATTAACCATTCACTTCCCTCACCCCAACTCCAGGCAATTTTCGACGCCTTCGCGCGAAAAGTAGTGCCTGGCTGTCACGGCATCTCTGCCGATCTGGACCTTCAGTTCATCAATACCGGAAAACTTCCTTTCATCCCTGATTCTGTGAAGAAAACGGACACGCAAGACACTCCCATACAAGTTTCCATCGAAGTCGAATATGTGTGTTTCGATAGACGGGTCGGAATCGGATTCAAACGTCGGTCGGACACCTATGTTCGTCACGCCCTTCCGCCAGACACCGTCGATCAGAGTTGCAGTGGCGTAAACTCCGAACTTTGGAACCACGCGGTTCTGGGGCTTGAGGTTCGCGGTGGGGAACCCTATGGTGTGTCCTCTGCGGTCTCCGCGGATTATCACACCTTCAATGCCGTACGGTCTTCCGAGCATACGCCGTGCGAGATTCACTCTTCCGTCCTTCAGGAGTTGCCGGATCTTTGAAGACGATATCCTGTTCCCGCGCAGCCTCACTTCCGGCACCTCGTCCGCGACGAAACCGAACTGTTCGCTCATCTTCCGAAGAAGCTCGATATTTCCGCCGCGGCCCCGACCGAATGCAAAACCGTGGCCAAGGTAGATCTCCTTCGCCTGCAAACGCTCAAGGACGATGCGTTTCAGGAAAACCTCGGCATCCTGCGCAGCGAATTCGGGAGTGAAATGGATCACGATCGCCTGCTCGATACCGAGTATTGTGAAATTGGCAAGTCTTTGGTCGAGCGTTTGAAGAAGCGGGGGAGCGGTCGCGGGATGCAGGACAGCGCGGGGATGCGGATCAAACGTTATCGCCGTCGCCAGAGCATCAGCGGCCTTCGCCCTGTCGGCGACGTACCTCATTATTCTCTGGTGCCCCAGATGCAGGCCATCGAAGACTCCGAGCGTCAGCACGGTCGGCCGCATTATGTTGGCGTTTTCAGTTCCGTGAAAGATCTGCATTTAATATGAATAACCACAAAGAAACACAAAGGATCACAAAGTGTAGTTTCCCGAAACCTCAATTACCGGACAGTACATTGAACTATTCTAGGAATTTTCTTTCTTCCTTCGCGCACTGTTTGTGAGCCTTTGTGGTTGAGATCACTTCTCGACAACAAGTCCATCATACGCAAACTCCACATTGTCAGGAAGCAGGCGCGAATCCCGCCCGTGGAGGATGTCGTGATTCAGATGGGTAAGGAACGCGCGCCTTGGTTTCAGATCTTCGATGTATGCAAGCGCTTCCTCAAGACACAGGTGCGTTGAGTGCGGCTTGATCCTGACGCAGTCGAGCGCGAGCACATCAAGATCCCGAAGACCATCCAACGCATCCGGAGGGATCGTCTTCAGGTCCGTGGCATATGCGAAGTCATTGAAACGATATGCGATCACGGGAAGCTTGCCGTGTATGACCTCGAGGGGCATGACTTCGAATCCTTCGGCTACGCAGAACGGCGCGTTCTTCACGACCGTGTGCGGTATCAGCTGGGGCAATCCGCCTCCGAAATGGGTTGGTTGAAAGATGTACTGAAATATACGGCGCAGGTCCTTCCAGGCGGTTTCGTTGGCGTACACGCCCATTGCCCCGTACCTGAAATTCAGAGGACGTATGTCGTCGAGTCCGAAAACGTGATCGACGTGGCAGTGCGTGACGAGGACGGCGTCGAGCTTTCTGATGCCGGCCCTCAAAGCTTGCTGCCGAAAGTCGATCGAGGTATCGACCAGAATTTTTTTGCCGACGTGTTCGACGAGGATCGAAACCCGCAGACGCTTGTCCCTCGGATCTTCCGAAAGGCACGTTTCGCACTCGCACCCGATAGAGGGAACGCCGGTGGAAGTTCCTGTGCCGAGGAAGGTTAATTTCATTTCGAGTTTAGCGAGTTGACTGAGTTTGCCGAGTTAAC
>JAHEEZ010000190.1 GCA_024640445.1 Acidobacteriota bacterium
CACGAACACGTCGGTGTTTCCGTCATACTGGCCCGTGAACGCGATCCATTTCCCGTCCGGAGAAAAATAAGGTTCGGACTCGATACCGACACCTGTAGTCAGCCTTCTCGCGTCACCGCCGGTTTTGGCAACTACCCAGAGGTCTCCTCCGTATGCGAAAGCGATCTGGCTTGCGCTGACCGTCGGTTCCCGGTAAAGAGTGGTCTGGTTCTGCTGGGCGTAGACCTGTGTGGCGCAGAGGATGGCGACAAGGATCGCCAGGGATTTGTTCATTGTTGGATTTTCTCCCGGTTTGATTTGGGACATTCTAATACGGAATGTATCTTTTTGGAATTTACGTCCTGTGCGGGTTTCGGGTTCGCTCTTTCTTGACCGGGACCTAATAGCCGCGGGCATTATAGTCCCGTCAGTCGTATACGCCGTCTCCGCTGATGTTGCTCGCCCGCGTCGGATCGGGCTTCTTCCTACCTTCGCTTCTCAAACTTTCGGGCAGTGAAGAAACACAGTTTGCACCGACGCGCTCGTGTCCCTTGTGCTGATGGAACTTCCCATCGCGTACCAGTTCATCATGTCCCGCCATTCGATCTTGCCTACGTTGACCGGCAGCGGATCATAAACTTTGAGTTTTGTGCTTGAGCCCTCCTTCTTGATCCCTGCGATCACGACAATATGGCTCTTTCCGTTGACCCATAGGGGCCCGTATGTGAACAGCCAGTTTTCCAGTGCCTCCGGTGTTGGAGACATTGGAGGCACTGGGACCAATCCAAGCCTCTTTGCCATAGCTATGATCTGCGGGTTTGTGATCCCGGCGTTCCCGTCTCTGATCTTCTTACACTGATCGTCAAGTTCGGGGGGAATAAGGTTGGCGAAAGACATCTGGCTTTCTTCCATTCGCCAGTTGATCAGCATACGCGCGCTCGCATACCAGCAGCTCATCGTTTTTTGCTGCGGGATTAGCTTCATTCCGAATACTTCATATGCCATTTTGGATTCTCCTGTGTAGTTTCAGTCCGCGGAGTCGATTTCCGCAGCCCGATCCGGGTTAATGGGGGCCGTCTGGTTCGGAGCGTCTCAACCCGTGCTCAACGGTGTTGAGTCGTTCTGGAGGGACAATTCGATCCCTGAGGGGCTTTGGTGTGGGGGCCGGTTGCTGTACGGAATGGTCTTAACGCCAAGTATATCTCTAACCGAATAGGACGACAATGCGTCTCTTGCCCCGGTGGCCCGCCCTATTCGCCAACCGCGTATTCGTCGCCGTAATACTTGCTTGTTATGCTCGTGTGGAAATTTATGGCCTTGACGGGCGGATATTTCGTCTTGCCCAGACCTGGAAGCACTTCAAGCACTTCGTCTTCCCAGACGTACACGGCCATTGGAATGGAAATTCGCGGGACCGGGAAGAGCGATATTTCCCGCGGTTTGCTGACCCGGTGCGTGGTCGAAGGCAAACGGTCGTTCGTGATCCTCTGCATGTAATCGCCGGTATTCAGCACGATCGTTCCTCGCGGCGCGTTCAAACGTATCCAGCTTCCATTTTCCCGGTTGTAAACCTGCAGGCCCTCGACGTTCTGCGCCGGGAGGAACGTAAACAGATCGACATCTTCGTGGCCGAGCATCCTGCCGGCTCCCGATACGTCTTCGGCGTTACCGATCGGAGGGTAATAGTTCAGACGAAAGCCGAAATTCGTTCCACTCAGCTTTTGATCGTAGAGATGAGGATCGACTTTCAGGTACCGCAGAATGCTTTGCATTATCGGCAAGATCAGCCGCTCCTGCGCCTCCACGACCCGGCGGAAGACCGGCTCGTATCCCGGTCCGATCCAGAAATCCCGCTCCCGGAATTCGATATCGCTTTCAATATCGAACGCGCGGCGGCAGAAGACCCAGCCTTCAACAAGATCCGGATGGATGATCGTCGTTTCCCGATTTGGGAAGTATCCCTGGTTCACCGATCCAAATCGCCCGGCCTTATAAGCCATTCGCTGGTCAACCGTGGTTGATTCGAATAGTTCGATTACCTTGGCTTCGGCTTCTTCGTAAAAGTCTTGAGGGATGCCGTGACCTTCCAGGATCGCAAAGCCGATGCCTTCCAGTGCCTCACCAAGTTGCTCCGCGAACCGCCGTTTTCCGTCTTCGCCGCCGTTTAAGAACAGGTCCAGGTCGCACGTCTTTATCTGGTATTCTTCGTCGAACCGTTCAAGGCCTTCCTTTTCGGTCAAACGGTACTCGTGTTCTTTCCGGACCTGGTCATACTTGCGGAAATCCTTGTTGAGGGCTTCGATGCCTTTCTCTTTTTTTCTCTTATTCGCAGAGCTCATTTATCGGTTCTAACTATCCCGTACTGAAAAGTGTTGGCACGCACCTCCGCAATATAGCATTTGCCGGTCTGAACGAATAGGTGTCGCGGGTTTGGCGGATCCGCCCTGCCTTTGCGGTAGGAAATACTAGTTGACAGTGTTTTAAGACAGCCAAGTAGATCGTAAAACTAAGTGGAAAGCTCCAAAGGACCTGGAAAGGCAAAAATTAATATGAAGATAGCGAAAGTATTCTGGATCTCTGGCTCAATCCTGGTCAACGTGACGGTCGTCGCTTATATCTGGCTGCAGAGCGGTGCGCCTGCCCGCTTTGCCGAAAGGATGGAGTACATGAACTCCAATTGGAATGAGTATGGGTACCACTGGAGGGCCGAATTTTTGCTGATGTCCCTGATTGCAATTGGAGCATTCTATTTTGCTGTCAGATTCAGGGACGCGGGTTGGTCGATTGTGACGTTAGGGCAGGTCATCACCCTCGCAACCTACCCAATAATGCTTGGCGGATACCGAAATACGCCGTTAGAGATGAGTACCGCCGCAAATCAGATCGTAACCGTGACGTCTGTCTTTGGACAATCGCTTTTCTATTTTGGTTTGGTCTGGATCTATTTCTATGACGAGCTGTTTCCGAATTGGTTGAGAACACTGTCCGTGATCTTTGCGGGAGTCTTTTCCTTGGCGTTCTTCGGCGTTTTCCTGGAACTGTGGGACTTCAAGCAAATGATGATTATCGGTCCAATAGGCATCATTCTTAACTTCATCAATGCCTACTACGGGATGAAATTGGAATAGCTGATTCCTCGCGGCCTTCCGGACCTCCAACATGGACTCACCACGACGAATTTACAGGGTAAATCAAGCCTGATTACGGAAAGAATAGCCGGGAAGAACAGTTAAAGTGCGATGCGGCGAGGCGTTTCAGTTTGATCCCGCCGAGGTTGCGTATCGAATGCCTACGAATGGTTTGGGATCTTTCGAGCGATGGATGTCCCGGTATCGGACCCTGAGGTTAACGGGCGCTCCGACCCGACTTCCGCCGCGGCAACCTTCCGGAGCATAAAGATAAGCCGCCTCCGGCTTGATATCCTCAAGTTGGCCTGAAGCGTGCTTCCCGCGGCACCTTCGCGAACCGTGGAATTAAGAGGTTCGGTGGGTATGATCCGCTAATCATTACTCTCATGTGTCTCTCCTCTTATCATTTCTGAGATATCTGTAAACAAATCAATTTAACGGGCGCGTGAAAAATAACTCTGCCCGTACCCAAGTCACTCGCTTTCCGCTTCCCGTAAGAGCGGCCCCACTTATTTACACAATCGTCTTTGGAATCATTTGTTTTCTTATTTGACGGAACTCTTTTTGTTTTATTCCGTAGTTGCCGATTAGCCAACGAATTCCAAGGAGGAAGAAAGATGATCGGTGATGCGCGGCCAAATTCAATTGATAGAACCGGAGCCGTTGTGGGGATGCTCGCAATGTTTTGTTACTTTGGTGCCGCGGTTCTGCCTCTGCCCGACACGATCGGCAACCTCCTTGGTTTCGCCTTCGGTCCGCTGACCATAGTCGCATACATAGGTATCTACTCGTTCTGGGGAAAAACACATGATGGTGCCTTGCTTAGAACGAGTTCAGTATTTGGTGTGGTCTACGGGGCGATCGTGACCTGTCTTATCTTCATACAGGTGGCGAACAATGTGTGGCACAGCGAAGCGATAGCAGTGGCCGCGACGACTGCCGAAAAGGAGACACTCTCCGCCATCCATACCGCTGTAAACAGGGTCCAGGCGTCTCTCGATGTCGCGTTCGACGTATTCGTGACCGTTTCCGTGATTCTGCTCGGATTTGTACTGCTCCGAGATTCCCTCGTATCTAAGTTCATCGGGATTTTCGGGATCCTGATAGCGGCGCTTTTGTTGTTTCTCAATCTGTACACATTTCCAAACCCTCCGGCTGCCTCAGGGTTCTTTGACGCGGGGCCGTTCTTAGGCCTTTGGTACTGCGTGTTTTTCGGATGGATGCTTTTGACCGTCTTTGGAAGACGGGACTCGGAGACGGATCAGCAGGCCGGAACGTGACAGTCTTGCTGGACGCTCCGTGGCTGGTGATTCGATTCCGAGCGGGAGCCAATCGAAACCTAATCCTCCGGATGTACCTGCCGATCAGGTCGATACGGCGACTTCTAACCTCCGGCGATGAAAAAAGCCGCCGGGCCTTTTCTGTCCCATGCAGTTCGTGGCAATGAGGAATCCCGCGATCAACCAGTGCTTAGTCGAAAGAGATTTGTCTGCCCTGGCAGTTTGCGATGATTAGCGCGACGAATTTTCAAGGCGAATGGACTGATCAAAACGTGTTACTTATTCGTCAGTTTGATCCGGAGTCTGGCGAGACAGTGTCAGGCCCGGACGGCCGCAAAATCCTCATAACGAATATCGCAAAATTTGTCGAAAATTTACTTCGCAGTTGTGTTACATTTTGCTGTCCCTAATCTACTCAAGAAGGAGCCTTAATCCGATGTTGGTCAAGAAATCCCTACCTGTCCTTTGTTTGCTCTTACTGGTCTCGATCGCGCCCGCTGTAACCAGGCAGTGCCCGAAAGGCGACATCTGCGATGACATTAACGAACTGGCGAATGTCTGGAATGACGTTGCCATCTTTATGAACGAGAGCGGTGATGAACAGATTTCAGATTCCGATTTCCGAACGTTGCAGAAGAGTATCGGCGAGCTCGCGGATGCGACATACTCTTTGGCCGATGCCCTGATAGACCTCGGTAACGATAAAGAAACCAAGCTTGGCGCCAATATGCGAAAGACGATGACACAGTTGGCAAACGCGAACAGCAAGGCCCAGGTGGTCGATCTAATAGGTAAGCTGGTCGACATTCTCGACGAGACGACGGATTACTGCGATAACCCGAACGAATGAGTGAATTCCCGAAAAACGGTCATTTGGAATGACCGGTGCAAAAGCTACGAAGGGTGGTATTCGCGTAAATCGATCACTTTTGATTTGATAGATCTTCCCCTGGCATATATCCAGATATCCTTTTCATGACCCTTGATCACTTTTGTTCCGGGGCGGAAATGCCAGAGCAGAACGGTGAGTGTCATTGGCGATGTATTTCAAAACAGGCGTATGTAAATAGCTGGATCGCAAAGGGCCCTGCAAGGTAATAGGATAAGGCCGCTTGAGATTAAGTCTCAAGCGGCTTTTCCGGTAAGTGATTGGATAAGCCTGTAGCTGACAGCCTTTCCAATTCAATAAGTGATATCTAGAGAGGTTCCAGGCGTCGACCACCTTACTGGAATCTCCTATGTGTATTTAGATCACCTCTTTCTTCTGAGTTTGCGGGAAGGCGGGCGCGCGTAGCTCAGTGAAGAGCCCGACGTTCTCTCGCAATTGGCAGTGCTGTTATATGTTTAGATGATTCTTCCGAATTCAAGTATCATTCGCGGTGTCGAAGCACCCTGAATGGAAATAGACGGGATCGTTCGGCTTCGGCGTGGCTGAGGTCCTGGTGGTCCAAAGCATCCACTGCCAGATTCGAGAAGCGCCCAGAGCGTCCCCTACGTCTTTCGCGATGGGAGGCCCGGGCGACAGTTGAATCCAGACTCCAATTGAAAGAAATGAACACAAGTAAACGTTCCGGTGAAGCGTTCTTCTTTTTCTTCGCGCTAGCCACCTTTCTTGTGGTCGTACTTTCGTTCGGGTTCCACGCGGTAGTCCGGTCGGGCCATCTGCCGCCTCTGTCGATTCCCCTCGTCATACACGCGAGCCTGATGTTCGGGTGGTTCGGTCTGTTCGCGGTACAGGCCGGGCTGGTCAGATCAGACAACGTCGTACTTCATATGCGTTTCGGGAAGCTCAGTGTGATCCTTGCCGCGGGTGTCGTGATCAGCGGAATCGTCATAATGGCGGAACATTATCACCGGAAGGGAGAGCCGCTCGTTGCGATGGCCAACATCATGGCGATGGTCGGTTTCGCCGGTTTGTATGCAGCGGCAGTTGCCAGCCGGAATAAACCGGATATCCACAAGCGCCTGATGTCGTTCGCGTCGATCCTCTTGCTGGCGCCCGCGCTGACCCGGTTTGCGCGCGGATTCGATCTTGGCGACGGCATCGTCCTCCCTCTTTGGCTCCTGTTTGTGATCTCTCTAATCTCTTACGACCTGATAAAGTTGAGGAAGGTGCAGGCGGCGACGGTGATAGGCGCCTGCTCGTTCGTGATAGCGGTCGTTGTAATGATCGCGGTCGGAACTTCCGATGCCTGGCGCGCCCTTCTAGATTCAACTCTGAAGTAAGAAATCAAATAGAAAGAAAAAAGCCGCAGGATACACGAAGTATCAAGCGGCTTTTCCGGTGAACTGTTTGGATTAGCCTGAAACTAAGAACCTTTCCAATTCACTAAGCAATTTCGGTAAAGGTTTAGGCTTCAGCCACCTCACTGGAATCTCTTAGCATAAATTTGGATCACCTCCTTCTTCAGTGTTTGCAGGGACATAGTAGGCGATACTTAAAGTAGAAGTCAATGGTTTTTTGTCGATGACCCTCCCCCTACGCATTTTCCTGATTTTACAGGCCTTCCACCAACCCTAGACGAAAATCGAATCAGAACTAAGGAATCGCCCAATCTCTCGATTACCGGAGTGTCTGCCCCGATGCCCCGCCATGTTTCTTCATCCTCAATTAATCCGCTTACTGATTTAATGTGAAAATCCTGAGAAAATATACATCCATCCGCAACCAGAGATGGGACTGCGCTCTTCAACACTTCTAGAGTTCCTTTCGCCAAATCACAATCAATGTAAGTGACCCTTACTGGGGAATTTACGTTACGCCCATCCAGAGTATCCTTGAACCATCCTCTGATGAAACTACACATCTCAAGTTGTCCAAAGAGACGTATATTATTCCTAACTACTTCTTCCGATGCCGCATACTGACCTGAAAAATCATAGTTCCCCTCTTCTTCAAGGTTCGTCACTTCCTCTACACCTTCAAAAG
>JAHEEZ010000421.1 GCA_024640445.1 Acidobacteriota bacterium
CAGTGTATGAATCTGACCTTTTGCATCGACCTTTATATGATTTTGCCGCGGATTACGCGGATTTCGCAGATCGGCCAGATCTTTCCCATCTTCGCCCGAATCTACGATCAACCTTAGAAAATGAAGCAATCCGTGACATCCGCGAAAATCCGCGGCTAACCCTCTCCCGCGGACATTAACGCCTCCGCCATCGCCCCTATCTTTTCCCTCATAACCAGCTTCTCCAGCCAGCCGGCCGGAATGCCCTCCTCCCCGTAAAACGCTCCGGCGATCTGTCCCGTTATGGCCGCAGTCGTATCCGCGTCATCGCCAAGATTCGCGGCTGTCAGTATTGCCGCTTGAAAGCTGTCGGTGTTGATGAAGCACCAAAGCGCCGCTTCAAGCGCGTTTACCACATAGCCGTTTCCGCGTATTTCACTCTCCGCTTTTTCCCTGTATTCGCCTTCGGCAATTGCCCTTATCAAAGGAGCGTCCACAAGCTCCGGGTCTATGCCAAATAGCACTTCGTCTTTCGAACCCCCGGAAAGCGCCTTATGGATCATCAGCCCGAACAGACGGCTTGCGTCGATGCATTCATCCGCCTGGTGTGTGGTCCTGGAGCTCTCGCCCGAGTGGTACACAGCGGCATTTTCATCGGGATGAAAGAACATCGGAACAGGCGCAAGCCGCATGATGCATCCGTTGCCTGCGCGTCGCGGATTCGTCGAACCGCTGAACGGCTCGCCCGACTCGATAAAATGCGAAAGCGCTCCGCTGATTGTTATCCCAATGTCGAAACACCTTCCGTTACTCGACAAATATCCTTCCTTCCACCAGCGTACATAACGCTCCGCCTGGTCCCTCGCGTCAAAGCCGCCGGTTTCCAAAAGGCTCGCACCAAGGCAAAGCGCCATCGAGGTATCATCGGTCCATTCGCCGGCCTTTAGGTGGAAAGGTCCGCCGCCGGTCATATCAGTCACCGGCTCAAAGCTGCCGCGAGGACTGAATTCGACCGACGTGCCAACGGCATCACCCGCGGCAAGGCCGAGAAGACACCCTCGAAATCTGTCTTTATCGTTCATCGGTCACGACGGCCTGACCGTCTGCGAACCTCCCTTCGCCGTCAAGAACTTTGATCCTTTCCAGGATCCTCCTGACCACTCCCTTTTCAATGACCGCCTCCCAGTGGCCGTCGCAAAATCGCTCGACCCGCGCGCACCAAGTAAGAAGCGACTTAATGTCGTCCACGCAGGCGGACTCGATGAATCCGTACCTTTCTACCATCCGCGGCGCTGTCGATTTTGTGTATTCGTAATCCGCCCAGCACTCTTTTGAAACATGACTGAAGAACTCCGGCACAAGCGGATCATACTCCGGATACGGCATCGTAATTGCCCCGTCCGGGAGTTTCTCGCCTCCAAGCCAACCGGTCGCAGGCTTGAAATCCGACGCATACAGCCGCGGAAGATACGCAGTCAGTTCCAGGGCGTCTTCCCTGCCGGGCCGCACGTAAGGAAACTGTTCGAACTTCTTTTCGGTGGCGTATTCGCGTATGAATCTCTCCTGCTCCTGCGTCTCCACGGCGCCGTCTCTTGCGATCCGGACCAGCCTGATCGCTTCGTCGCCGTCAATCTCATCCTTTGAAACCGCAACGGCAATGCAAGCCGCGGTCATACCCGCCCGTCCCAGTCCGCCCTTGCAATGCACAACCACCCGGCAGCCGTCTTCAAGACGTGAGACAACACGGGAAATGAATTTGTAATAGTCCTCCGGAGAGCCCGGAACAGAGTAGTCGCCGACCGGAAACCGGATCACGCCAATGCCGTTACCAACGCATCTTTCGACCAAATCACCTATTCCAAGTTCACGTAGTTCGGCATCCGTCAGCAACGAAACAAGCGTGTCTATCCGGTATCGCTCGCTGACCCTTTCAAGGTCCGTGTCCAGATCCCTTTCCCACGTCCCCGACATCGCGTGGCTCTGCCTCTTTCCCGGTGCGAACGTCATTCCGAGGTTCTCGAGCACAGGGAACCTGGCATCGCTGAGGAAGTCGATGCGGATCGGATGTGATTCTGAGGTTTTCACGCTCATCAGTTCTCCCCGGTGACCTCCCGAAGCTTTGCGACGATGTACCTCTTCACCTCCTCTTC
>JAHEEZ010000191.1 GCA_024640445.1 Acidobacteriota bacterium
GTCGTGATCTTCACGGCGTCGAGCGACACGCCGTTGGCCGACCGCGACCGTGCCATCGCCGAAGTTGCGCGGACGATCTATGATCACTTTGCCACCAACTGACCGATCGAGGGAGCGCCGCAACCGGCTTGGACTCCATGCCGGCAGCCGCGCAAAACCAGACAGACCGGCTGGCCTCGCAGGTCCGGGCAATTACGGCTCCCTTGGGCGGGCGGGGTGGGCACCGCCGCCCAGCTCATTGGAAGCAACAAGATCACCACATACAACGGAGACATGAGTTTCCCGATGGCGAGTACCTAAAAGGTACCCGCCCCGGGTAACATTGCTGAAAACAAATGAAAAGAATAACTCTATTTTCTACTGTCTTGTTTGCTCTGATCATTTTCAGCGGTGTTTCGGAGTTACAGGTACAAGCAAATGATTGGCGTCTTCTCGGCACCAGAAACGTCGGTGACAGGCTGGATCACGATACGATCGTCGTAACAGGCTTACGGGGCGACTTTAAGAAAATCAAGCTAAAGGTATCCCGGACAGCGGTTCGCTTTTATAGGGTCGAAATCACTTTTGGCAACGGTTCAACTCAAAAGGTCGCTATGCGATCGTTGGTCAAAGACGGCGGAGAAACCAAGGCTATTGACCTTAGAGGAAAAGATCGGGTCATCAGTAAAGTCGAGTTCTGGTACGAGGCGAAATCCCTCGGCCGAAAGACCGCGCGCATTTCTCTCTGGGGCCGCGATTAGATCGGCTTCTCGATCCGAAGACGGTTCGCGACAACGCCACCTACCTGGCCGGGGTGAATGGCTAGCCTTCCAACTTACCCTGCGTGATTGTCAATGGCATGATCGTGGTCAAAGATTCCGTCGTGTTGAAGGACATCAGCCGGAGCAGTCGATTCGCTTGCCCGTGGAATCAAAAGGCCGTTTCATTGCAGACCACAAGAACGAATGGCTTGACCAAAACACCATTTCTTCGATACCTGTGTCGGAAACCGATAATACCAGTGCGGCGAAAGTTCAAAAACTTCAGGTAGACATGAATGGAATCTGATTCGTGCGCGAAGTCTGTTCTTGACAATTTTCGTCCTGCGGAATCAAAATACCTCGCTTTTCGAATATGTTAATGCGGTCGTATTTGACGGCGCGAGCGTCGGAGTGGATAGTTGCCGGTTTGAGGGCCATTTTGCCGATCGTGCCTGACCTCCTCCGTATCCTGCGATTCGAGCTTGATGCGGCCTCCTGAACGGTTTTGAGTTGATCGGGCTTTCGTGAGCGGAAAGCTTGTCGTAGTATACTGATTGCTTATTGTTCGAACTATAGTCCGCTTCTGCTCCGGGTCCTGCCAAAACTGAAAAATATGATTGGATTTTTGAAGACGACGATAATCGGCGGGATCGTCTTTTTGGTTCCGGTTGTCCTGCTTGGAATGGTCGCTCTTAAGGCAGTCAACGTCATGGCAGCGATCGCGAAACAATTCGATGCCTTTTATCCTGTTGAATCGATCGGTGGAATGGCGGTCGCGAATATCATCGCGATCGTATTTGTCGCTCTCGTTTGCTTTCTCGCCGGGCTGGTTGCGCGCACGAACCGGGCAGTCAAGATCATGGAGATGGCTGAGTCAGCCGTGCTGGAGCGTCTTCCCGGATACACTCTGATCAAAGCGTTTACAAACAATTTGGATCCAAAGCAGGTCGCGGATCTGCATTGCCTTGTGGTGAACTTTGACGAGTCATCATTTGTCGCGTTTGAGATCGAGCGGTTGAGCGACGGAAGAGTTGTGATCTATATTCCCGATGCTCCGGCGCCATGGACCGGCAGCGTGCATATAGTTGCCGCAGAGAGGGTCGAGCGATTGAATGTTCCGGTCAATACGGTGATGACGTATCTTCAGCAGATGGGAAGGCATTCTGAGGACTTGATGCAAAAGAACTATGAGGCTAACCAAACGAAATGAGAACCGGTACCATCCCGGCAGGTTCAGGAGGAAAATAGTGCCAGAAACAGCAGAGAGTGTAATTGTCAGGATTCGGGAAAAGGGGCGACTGATTGCCGCCTGCGGGCGTTGCGCGATGGTGGCAGCGGTGTTCGCGTTGATCATCGTGGCCGGCCAATCTTCGGTGAGAGGTTTCGACGTTGACGGCTTACCTGCAATCGAAGCCGATGGGAACGGGACGGACGGCACCTATGCGAGTCTCGACCGCGAACAGAAACGGCTGGTGGACGCATGGTTCAGGGATTACAACCGGGTGGCAGGCGAATCGTTGGACCCTAAAACAGAGTACGAGAACCTCGCGATGTCGGTCAGGACTACTTTCGAAGCCGTTACAAACGCTCTCATCAAGACGACCCTTGTCAGTCCTGAAGGTAAGCGGCTTGGTTCCGCGATAGATCTGCTCGATTCGATCGAAAAAGTAAGAGGCAAAGTTCCGAATGCGGGCGGTGATGAACAGTTCAGGATCTATGCGATCCTGAAAGCAGATGCAGTTTCGAAACTAAGGGCTTCTGAGACATTTGAACACGATAGCAACAACAAGTTCTTTCACAAGGGCTATCCTCTTAACTTCCGATTGAAGGACGCTAAGCCTTCGATCCAGCTCTCGATCTCTGAGGACGAGGAGCATGCGGACATCGACGTTGATTACCGAAGTTCGTCATTCCCTGCGAGTCTTTTCAACGGTCATCTGACTGCCGGGAATTCCGATGTAAGAGCGGGCGAGAATTACGACCGTCACATCGCCCGCTGGGCGGGACTGGCCCCCTGGTGGGAAAGCGTTTTCGGGATTGGCGGAACCGGTGCTGATTCCGTCTCTGTGATCGGGTCGTCAGACCTGATCTCGATCCCGAGGACCCCTGCGAGAAAGGAAAAGAAGATCGAGAATGCCGCACGGGATTTTCTCAAGTCATGGCTTGTAGAAAGGCAACCCGGTAACGCGACCGCATACTTCTCCGACATCTCGTTTCCCTGCGTCAGCGAGGCTCCGGGCAAAGCTCGGAGGACGATTAACGAAGGTCTCGTACCCGTCTACCTGTACCATGCATTAGAAAAGGACTCTAAAGCACTTGGAAGAATGACCGATCTCACGAACGCGATCGAATCCGCGGAACTTGATGTTGAAGGGCTGAAGGTGGTCACGCATAAGTATCAGGCCGAGTTCTCGGTCTATAAGGTTCCGGAAGACCTTGCTTTTGAATTTGACTGTTCAAACAGGTACTCCCTCGACGAACAGTCCAACAAGAAGATGCCGGGAAGAAAGTACGGTAAGTATTACGGCGTCACGTTCAAAGTAAAGAATTCGGGGAAGGCAAGAGGCAGTAACTTATACCTTCTCTTTAAGAAGGAATCCGGATACTGGAAGATCGTCTCGTGGGAAGTCGAGCCCGACTCAGTGAAGGGAAGAAGGGACCTGGACGCCTCATCCGGTAGAACGCCGGAGATCAAGGCCGTGAAAGAAATGAAGGGGCCGGAGACACTGATCGCTGAGACCAAGTCATTTCTCACGGATTGGTTGATAAAACGCGATATCGAAGGAGCGATGAGTTTCGTTTCCAGACGGTCAAATCCTTGTGTGGCCATTTATTCCAGACAGGACGCTGACGGAAATAGCGCTTTGGAAGATGAGCGGGCGAGGATTTCCGCCGGTCTCCAAAGATTTGCCCAGGTGTTAGGACAGAAGAAGACCCTGAGCGCGATGATCAAGGAAGTGACCATCAATTCTGACGAACTTGTGATCGTCGATCATCCGGAGCGCGCGGCATACACTTTGTTCTCGGTTCCAGGCGAACTTGCGGCTTCGTTTGAGTGCGCCAATAGGCTGGCGGGGGATCCGCGGGGACCTTCAGTTACGACCGACGGCGAATATTACGGCACTTCCTTTCGAGTGAATGACAATGCCACATGGTCGATCCTAAAGCTTCTCTGGCAACAGGAAGAAGGCAAGTGGAAGATCGTTTCGTACTCCGTTGAACTTCCGTGACTCTAGTGATCATCGAATGAGCGGTGCCCAAAAGGTTATCGGCTGAATACGTGGAGATCCGAAAGCAGGCGTTCGCCTGCGGGACAACTTCCGTGTAACTGCGGCTTCCCTTCGGTTGCCCGATCTGCGCTACGGCGGTAGGCTATAAAGGTTAGTAAAGCCGCAGGGTCCGTCTCGAACACCGATGCGCCAATCTGCCGGGACCGACAGCCATATTCTGATCACGTCGCGAAGTTATCACATGGGTATTTTAACCAAGTTATCGTGCAGAAATTATTCTGCACAATTGTTATCACTGGCATTCTTCCTGACCTTGCTCACCTGCTCAGTATCGGCAGATTCGATTCAAGCGCAGCAGATGATTGCGCCAACTCCTACGCCCACGCCAACTCCGGCCGCTTCGCCCACTCCTGAAGACAAGGCTCCGGATCCGACTCCTGATCCAGCGGCCAAACCTGACCGATCCGACGATGCGGCGGATAGTTCGCAGATCGATGATTCGGACTCTGATGACTCGCAGCAGGATCCGCCTCCAAAGGAAAAACGAGGGGCGTGGGTATTTGCTCCGATTCCGATCATAAGTCCCGCGTTTGGTAATGGAGTAATCTTGGGTGGCGGATACATATTCAAACTGAATATGGACGACGATATTTCGCCTCCTTCATCGGTAGGCGCTGCGGCTGTATTTACAAGCAACGGAAGCAGGGGGTTCGGCGTTGGAGCGGCCCTGAAGTTCGGCGAAAACAAGTACGACTTAACCGCTGCCTTCGCTAAGGGAAAGGGCTTCTACAGATATTACCCCATCGGTTCGCAACCCGGAGGCGAAGATCTTTCCGTGCTGATAAAGCAAACGGGCACAATTTTTTTCGGTCAATTCATGCGCAATGTATGGAAAGACGTATTTGTCGGGCCGCGCTTTCAATACCGTGACCTGACAGCGGCGATCGAGGGGTTTCAGACGCCGGGCGGTTTTGAGGTCCCTGAGATCGAGCTCAGGTCGAAATCAACGGCCCTTGGTTTCAAGGTGAAGAGAGATAAACGCGACAGCAGTTTTTATCCGACCACGGGCAGTTACTGGGACGTAACAGGTGATTTCTTCTTTCGGAAGAAGTTCTTGGGGATTATTGATCGGAATTACCAGGTTTACCGCGCCTCTTACAACGGCTATCACTCGATCGGAGAAAAGCAGGTATTGGCTTACAGGGGAATGGCGTGTGGGGTGTCCGACGGTACGCCTTTCTACGATCTGTGCCTTTTCGGCGGCAGTGATCTACGCGGATACACGACAGGACAGTTTCAAAACAGGCGGATGTTTGCCACCCAGGTCGAATACCGCCGCGAATTGCCCTGGAGATTTGGTGTGGTGGGTTTTGCAGGTGTCGGAGGCGTTGCAAGGCGATGGGGCGATCTCAGGTTCTCAGAACTTCTGCCGGCGGTCGGCGCGGGCGTGAGATTCAAGATCGAAAAGACAAACCACATCAACTACCGCGCGGATGTAGGGTATGGCCGCGCCGGTGTCACATTGACGATCTCAGTAATGGAGGCGTTCTAGACGGCTCCTTCCAATACCGTTTAGCTCAGGGCTTCGCCCTGCATAGCAGCGCACAGAGGTTCATCGTCTTGAACCGTTTAGAACAGGGCTTCGCCCTGCATGGCAGCGCACAGCGCTGCTCTGAACTACAATTCTCCGCACTCCGCGTTCTCTGCGGTTAAAGACCGCTTTAAGACGACGCGGAGCCAGCCGAACTTTCCTGTCCGTGGATCTCCTGAAGACTCCTTACCTTGACCGAACCGTTGTTCGTCTTCGAAGCGATCGCCTCGATCAGCGCTTCCGCGCCCGTTATCGTCGTGACCGTAGGAACGTCGTACTGAAGCGCCGCCTTCCGGATCGCCTGCTCGTCATAGTGGGAAACCCTCCCGAGCGGAGTGTTTATGATCAAGGCAATGTCGCCGCGTTTGATGTGGTCGGCAATGTTCGGCCGGCCCTCATTGACCTTGAATACCGTCTCGCATTCCAGACCGACCTCCTTCAGGCGATTTGCCGTTCCATACGTCGCGATCAAACTGAACCCCATCCTTGAAAGCCTTCGCGCCAGAACAACCGCCTGGCCCTTGTCGGTATCGTTAACGGATATGAACGCCTTGCCGGTCATCGGCAGGGTCAGGAACGCGCCTTCCATAGCCTTGCCGTACGCCTCCCCGAAGGTGTCGCCGACCCCCATCACCTCGCCCGTCGAATGCATTTCCGGCCCGAGTATCGGATCGACCCCGGCAAACTTCTTGAACGGAAACACGGGCGATTTGACGAAAATCTTTGGGACCTCGAGCCTTTCCGGCAGACCAAAGTCTGAAAGTTTGTTCGCGCCCGCCATTATCAGGGAAGCATATTTCGCGAGTGGAACCCCCGTCGCTTTTGAGACGAACGGGACCGTTCGCGACGCCCTCGGGTTGACCTCGATCACATATACGCGGTCGTCTTTGATCGCGTACTGGATGTTCATCAAGCCTTTCACTTGCAGTGCTTTAGCAAGACTATTCGTGTAATGGCTGATCGTCTCAAGATGCTCTTTGGCTATCTTCTGCGGCGGAAGGACCGATGAAGAATCGCCCGAATGGATCCCCGCTTCCTCGATATGTTCCTGGATCCCGGCTATGACACATCCGGTCTCGTCCGCCAGCGCGTCCACATCGATCTCGACCGCGCGCTCAAGGAACTTGTCTATGAGGATCGGCTTTTCCGGCGAGGCATCCACCGCCGATCGCATGTATTCGTCGAGCGCCTTTTCGTCATAGACGGTCGCCATCGCGCGCCCACCGAGCACGAAACTCGGACGAACGATAACGGGATAGCCTATTTCTTCAGCGATCGCCTTCGCCTCTTCGAAGGACGTGGCCGTGCCGTTCGCCGGCTGAGGAATGTTCAAATCTCCAAGCAGCGCGCTGAACAGCTTTCTGTCTTCGGCGAGATCTATAGATTCCGGAGATGTACCGATTATGGGCACGTGTTCCCTGCTCAGCCTGTTCGCCAGGTTGAGGGGTGTCTGCCCGCCAAACTGAACGATCACTCCTTCCGGCTTCTCCTTGTCCACTATGTTCATCACGTCCTCGAACGTAAGCGGCTCGAAATAGAGCCGATCCGAGGTGTCGTAATCTGTCGAGACCGTCTCCGGATTGCAATTGACCATGATCGTTTCGAAGTCCGCAT
>JAHEEZ010000192.1 GCA_024640445.1 Acidobacteriota bacterium
TTCAAAAATGTAATCCTCTTCTTCGTGAATTCGAACTCCTACGACTACATCATCGCGGGCGGCGGAATGGCCGGGCTTTCGCTTGCATTTCATCTCAATGAGAGTGTGCTCCGCGAAAAGAAGGTCCTGATCATAGACCGCGAAGAAAAGTCTTCAAATGACCACACGTGGTGTTTTTGGGAGTCCGGCCGGTCGGCTTTCGAAACAATAGTTTTCCACAAGTGGAAAAAGCTGCGGTTTTACGACACGGAAGGGAAGGAGTTGTCACTCGACCTTGCCCCCGGCGGTTTGGAATACAAAATGATCCGCGCATCGGATTTCTACAGCTTGGTGATCCCGCGTCTCAGATCGAACTCGTCCATAGAATTTCTCAAGGCGGAAATTCGGGGCGTCGGCAATGGGACAGTCGACACAACCTCCGGACGCTTCGAAGCCCGGGAACTGGTATTCGACAGCGTGACTTTGCCGAACTACGACGATCCGGGTGACAACAACCTGCTTCAGCATTTCTACGGAAGACTGATTGAGACTGATACGGATGTCTTTACGCCGGACGCGGCGACTCTCTTTGATTTTCGGGTTCCTCAAAAGGGCGACTGCCGTTTCGTTTACATCCTGCCCGAATCGCCGCGAAAAGCCCTTGTGGAATATACAGTATTCTCCGACTCCATTCTCTCAGAAGAAGAGTATGAAGAAGGCCTCAATGATCACATACGGGACGTGCTGGGAATCGTGAACTATAGATCGTTGGAAGTGGAGCGCGGTGTGATTCCTATGTCGGACGCTGTTCACGAAACAAACCCGTCCGCAAGGGTCGTCAGGATCGGCACAGCCGGGGGATACGTTAAACCCTCCACGGGATATAGTTTTGGACGTACACAGGAGCGTTTGGAGAAGATCGTAAACGCTCTCGAAGTCGGAGACGCGATTCCAGACTTCCGATCAATCCGCGGCAAATGGAAAATGCTGCTCGATTCCGTCTTTCTGAACGTACTTGGAACGGGAAAACACGAGCCGGCAGACGTCTTCGCAAGGCTCTTCAGAAAGAACTCCCCGGAAAAGGTGCTTGATTTTCTGGACGAGCGGACCGGGCTTGCCGGAGACCTGAGATTGATGAGCACCGTTCCCCTTTCGCCGTTCACGAAAGCCGCCTTCGAAGAACTTGTCCGCACTGTGTTCAGACGCCGCCGGTGAAGCAACCATTCCCCATTTCGCCGCACCATTACGACTTGATTCGCTGAAGCGCGAACTCCCGGACCCGGTCGTGCGGTGTTCATCCGAACGCCGTCTGTATACAAACTGATATTCATTCCCGGAGGGAAGTATGAAAGTTCTCCTGGCGGTATTGGTGTGCCTGCTGGCTGGCGGAGCCGCGTTTGCGCAGGCTCCCGAGGAAGGAATTGGCGAAGCTCCGCGGGTTTCGAAAACGACGCTCGCAAAGAAAGAAAAGGACGGCACGATTCGAGAGAATCCGGAATGGTTCAGAACGACCGACGTGCCGCTCATCTGCTATGTTGATCTGACTAGCGATAAGCCGACAGACGTGTCAGTTACCGTGGTAGCGGCGAAGGCGGTCGGATTACGGCCGGATTCAAAGGTGACAACAGCAAGATACAAGACCAGGAGCGGCGAAAACGGCGTCACCTTTACTGTCCGGCCGGATGGCAAATGGGCGCCGGGCGAATACCGTGTCGACGTCTTCCTGGACGGTAAACTGGCCGATTCGCTCAGTTTTCTGGTCTCGGATTCAAAGAATTGAAGGAGGCTTTTTGTCTCCAGCGAATGCGCAATAGGGCAAATCCGACTATAATCCCGCTTCAATGAGATTCACCGACAAGCCCAGATTCTTGAGACTTTCGATCGTGTTGGCCCAGTTCGTCTTGATGGCAAGCGCGGTCTTGGCTCAGAGCGTCTATTTCCCCCCCGCGGCAACCTGGGAAAAGCGGGACGGTTACGGTTTCGACAAGGCAAAGCTCGCGAAAGCGATCGAACTTGCGAAAGCGAGTGAATCCAAATCGCCCCGAGACCAGGAACTTGGACAGGCGCAGACGTTTGGGCGCGAGCCGTATGGCGAACCCGTGGGACCGTTCAGATCGCGGGGCGAGATGACCGGCCTGATCATTAAGGACGGATACATCGTCGCGGAATGGGGTGAACCGGAGCGCGTGGATATGACCCACAGCGTTACGAAAAGCTTTATCACTGTGACGGCGGGGGTCGCTTTCGACAGTAGAATCATCAGGGACCTAAGCGCGCCAGTTGGGCCGTCAATGGCGCCGATCTCAGCAACCGCCGATTACAGGGATTTCGACAAGGCGGAAGAATTTGGGAATCCGCGTTTCATCGAACTCTTCAATACCGCTCACAACAAGAAGATAACCTGGGACGATCTGCTCAGACAGACAAGCGATTGGGAGGGCACTCTCTGGGGCAAACCCGAGTGGGCAGACCGACCCGACCGGGACACCTCCACCTGGCTGACACGAGAGCGAAAGGTCCCGGGAACCGCTTGGGAGTACAACGACGTACGCGTCAACGTACTTGCTCTGGCGCTTTTGAATGTGATCAGAAAGCCCTTGCCTGAGGTGCTGCGAGAAGCGGTGATGGACCCGATAGGCGCTTCCACGACCTGGAGGTGGCACGGCTACGAGAACTCGTTTGTACTCATCGACGGCAGGGCAGTTCAATCAGTAAGCGGCGGCGGGCATTGGGGCGGAGGAATGTTCATCAGCGCGCGTGACCTCGCGCGTTTCGGGCTTTTGATAGCGCGCGGCGGCGAGTGGAACGGCCGTCAAATTGTATCAAAGGAATTCCTCTCCCGCGCGGAAACACCGACTGTGCCCCAGCCCACCTATGGTTATATGAACTTCTTTTTGAACACGGAAAAGAAGCTATACGCGGGCGTCCCCGAAGGAACGATCGCTTTTCTGGGCAATGGAACCAACATCGTTTTCATTGATCGGACAAAAGACCTTGTCGTGGTGGCGAGGTGGATCGAGAACGGCAAGATAAATGACTTCTTGACTGCCGTGTATGAAAGCATTGAGAATGGCGGTCTAAGTTCCCGGTAAGCCTCCCGCCTTTCCCCGGATCTTTCAGATCTGTTGTACTCAGACATTTGCATATGGAGATTATTCTCGAAAAGGCAAACGCGCTGTTGGAGTTCGCTTCCGTAAAGGTTAACGATCAACTTGAACAGATTCTTCCGCCCGCCGACTCAAAGCCCGTACGACTTCACTCAGCGATGCGCCACAGTGTGTTCGCCGGAGGAAAGCGCTTCCGTCCGGCGCTCCTGATAGCCGTCGGAAAAGCTTTTGGCGAGGATGTCAGCAAGCTGATACGGACCGCGGCGGCGATAGAACTAATACATACCTATTCACTGATCCACGACGATCTTCCCGCGATGGACGATGACAGCCTTCGGCGAGGCAAGCCGACATGCCACGTCGAGTTCGGAGAGGCGACCGCTATTCTCGCCGGGGATGTGCTTCAGACGCTGGCCTTCAAGACATTGGCCGACGACTCTTCGCTATCCAGTGAAACCCGGATCCGTCTGATCTCAGAGATCGCATCTGCGGCGGGCACACCCAGTGGGATGGTTGCCGGACAACAATTCGATCTTGACGCGGAAGGATT
The DNA here is from genome assembly GCA_024640445.1 of Acidobacteriota bacterium. Taxonomy (GTDB): domain Bacteria; phylum Acidobacteriota; class Blastocatellia; order Pyrinomonadales; family Pyrinomonadaceae; genus Aridibacter. Next base: position 3,637 of record JAHEEZ010000192.1, read on the forward strand.
GCCCGAGGGCGCCACGATGGAAGATCTGGAAGAAATACACCGGAGCAAGACCGGCGCGATGATCCGCGTTTCGGCGCGGTGCGGTGCGATCATCTCCGCTGCGACCGAAGAAGAACTTGAGATCGTTTCGGGCTACGCCGCAGGGCTTGGTCTGGTATTCCAGATCACAGACGACTTGCTTGACGTCACAGAAACTACGGAGACCCTTGGAAAAACGGCGGGAAAAGATGAGGCGGCGGAAAAATCCACATATCCTTCGATCTTTGGCATCCACGAAGCCCGGAACATGGCAATGGGACATTACTGGAATGCCTGTGAAGAACTCGAACGCCTGGACAAGCCCACTGAGGAACTCCAGGAACTGCTGGAGTTCATAATGATGCGGGACAGGTGAGTGATGAGGAGTGAGAAATTAGTAATGAGTACTGAGTGATGGGTGCTGAGAGATGAGCGATGAGTATTGAGTGATGAGGTTGACAAGCCTAGCCTGGTTTCAACCTCGTCTCCTGTCTCCTGTCTCCTGTCTCCTGTCTCCTTACTTGACACTTAGCCCCCATCTTTCGTAGGATTTCAGTTCGCCTTGAGTAAGGTGAAAGCATTTGATCTTTTTATTTCGCACCGGTTAGAGCGCTTGTTTTCGGGCATATAACTCAATTGGTAGAGTGCTTCCCTTACAAGGAAGAGGCTGTAGGTTCGAGTCCTTCTATGCCCACCACCTCTTCAAATCGCCGGTAGAAAAAATTCATGCGGAGTCGTAGTTCAGTTGGTTAGAACGCCAGCCTGTCACGTTGGAGGTCGCGGGTTCGAGTCCCGTCGGCTCCGCCATTAATTGAAATAGGAAAAACACCCCTTTGCTTTACAGCAAGAGGGGTGTTTTTTTCATTGTGGAGTCTGAAATTAGCCTCTTCTGAGTTCCGTCAATACCTGTTTTGCAACTGCTTTGAGAGTGTCAAACACTCCGTCTCCGGACGTCGCCACTGCCTCGTAGACCGGTTCGTCTTTGCGCAGCAGTTCACCTGTCAGTTCTTGTGACGGAATTACGTTCGGAAGGTCGCGTTTGTTGAGCTGGAGGACATACGGGATCTTCATCAGGTCAAATCCCTGCGCCTCAAGATTCTCTTCCAGGTTATAGAGCGACTCGATGTTCGCGTCCATACGCTCTTCCTGGCTGTCGGCAACGAAGACCACACCGTCCACACCCTTGAGGATAAGCTTGCGGGAAGCGTCGTAATAAACCTGGCCCGGAACCGTATACAGGTGAAAACGCGTTTTGAAGCCGCGAACGGTGCCCAATTCAAGCGGCATAAAATCGAAGAAAAGGGTCCTCTCGGTTTCGGTCGCGAGGCTGATCAGCTTTCCCTTAGCCTGTGGCGCGGTCGAATCGTAAATGTACTGCAGATTCGTTGTCTTGCCGCAAAGGCCCGGCCCGTAATAGACGATCTTGCAGTTGATCTCCCTTGATGCGTAGTTGATGAATGTCATGGCTTTTAACAGAAGCCGGTCAGCATTCTTTCTAGCTGAACAGGCTGTCGATGTCTTCGTCCGTGATCTCCGCGAAAAACGAATTCGCGGTTCCGTGCAGAGCGCCCGAGTCACGGATCACTTCGTCAAAGACCGAAGAAACCTCGAAGCTCGCCTTCTTCGTTCGTAACTTGACGAGTCCAAGCGTGGATCTCTGGTCGAAAACGACTACCAGCAGGCTTCTGCCTATCACGCTGATGAAAATACTTTCTTTCTCTCCCTCGTGGACGACCGCAGGAAACTCGTCTTCTCCGATCAGTCTCGCCATGCTGCTGGTAGCGGCGACATTTCCCGCGGCGAGTGAAGAAAAACTGGTGGTGTCCATATCGCCGATCTCGCCGTGATGGGTGATCGGCTGTCCGTCCCGGTCCACAAGGAAAACCGCCCTGGCCGCACATTCTACGCATAGCCGCGCGAGAATGTACTTCAGGCGTTCATAATGCACTTCGCTGATAATTACCGGCGCTTCAGCCATTGCGATCTTAAGGGGACGGATTCTGAAACGAGAATGAGGTAAGAGCGATTCTTACTAGAAAGAGATTACATTAAAAAATTAGAAGCGTTCAAGGCAGGTTTGCAGGAAAACCACGCACTTTCAACGTTAACACATAGGTCAAAAATGCTTCAAGTGTTTTTTGCCGTTTAAGGCCGTTGAACGATTGTCCCCGCATTATCGAGTGTCGGCGGGCGATTCCGGTCCATTCGAAACAAATTACGGCGTTTTCGGCAATTGTGCTAATATTTCGCCTTGAAGGCTCGGGATAGCAAACTAGTAACAACTTTGTAGATCATTTTTGCCGCAACCCGCCATTTCGCCGTCAATCCTTCCAACCCAAACAGCCTCGCGCCGGCCTCAAAATAGTAAGTCCAATGAGATACGAATCATATTCAGGCATCCCGACCGGTTTGAGCATTGTCGTGATCGGCGGCGGCAACGGACTCTCCACTGTTCTCTCCGGCCTAAAACAGTTTGTTGGTGCGATGGATCTGGAACCGACCTGGATCCGCGACCTTTCCGCAGTAGTCGCCGTTTCGGACGACGGAGGCAGTTCCGGACGACTGCGCGACGAGCTTCAGGTTCCGCCGCCCGGCGACATAAGGAACTGCATGGTCGCACTTTCTGAGGACTCGAACCTCCTTTCGAAACTCTTCCGCTACCGATTCAAGGGAGACGGCGAGCTCGGCGGACACAGCTTCGGAAATCTCTTCCTGGCTGCGCTCTCTGAAATCACAGGAGACTTCAGCGAGGCGGTAAAGCTCTCATCCGAAATACTGGTCAGCAAAGGTCACATCTATCCGGCGGCGGTCGAAGACGTAAGGCTCGTGGCGGAACTTGAGGACGGCCAGGTCGTTGAAGGCGAAACAAAGATCGGAAAAGTGGGCGCTTCGATCAAGCGTCTCAGGCTGGAGCCCGAGGCCTGCCACCCGCTTCCGGAGACCATCGAAGCGATCGCGAAGGCTGACATCATTTCGATCGGCCCCGGATCGCTGTTCACAAGCCTTCTTCCTCCCCTTCTTGTAAAAGGCGTATCTGAGGCGATTGCGGCGTCATCAGCGCAAAAGGTCTATGTATCGAATCTGATGACCCAGCCCGGCGAAACTGACGGCCTCTCGGCGCGCCGTCATCTGGAGATCATTTGCGAACACGCACCTCAGATAGCCTTTGATTACGTGATCGTCAACACCCAGCCTGTTAACCCGATACAGGAAATGATGTACGCGGGTTCAGGCGCGAGACAGATCGGCGTTGAGAACTCGATTACACCGGAGACAATTCAAGGCGTGAGAATCATTTGTGATAATCTATTGGACAATGTCGAGAAGGTGAGACACCACCCCGAAAGGCTGGCCCGGACGATTCTTCGATGCGCCTCCGGACACAGATCAGGGGAAGGTGGAAGCAGTAGAGCCCGGCGTCTGGTCGCGGACTGACGCGGGGATTTTTTGATTGATCCTATGGATAACAAACCGCTGGACGTACTTATCCTTGCTGCCGGCCTCGGGACGAGGAT
>JAHEEZ010000193.1 GCA_024640445.1 Acidobacteriota bacterium
CGGCTTCAACGTGACCATTACGCCGCCTTCCGCAAACCCTCCTGCCGAATCCGCTCCTGGTCCAGAGCCGCCTGCGGCAGATCCGCTGGCGGGCCTTGAATTCAACTCCATTGCCCCTACTCCGCAACCAGCCGGCAACGATATTCACGGAATCACTTTTTCTGAAGAGAAAGAGCAGCAGACCGAACTCGAGCTTGAGGGATTTGAACTTGAATCGGGATACGAGGTCCCGGACTCCCCTGCAACCGACGGAGGATATGCGCCTGAACCGGAAATAGAGTTCTTCGCCAAATCCCTCGCGCCTGAAAACCAAAACGAGCCAGCCGTTCCGCAATTCGAAGTTCCGAAGTTCGAAAGCGTCCAGCCTGAACCGAAGTTCGAAGCGCCGCTTGTCGAGAGTGTCGAGCCGGAACCGCAGTTTGAAGCGCCGCTTGTCGAGAGTTTTCAGCCGGAACCGGAGGTTCAGGTCGAAACGCCCAACACAGTAACGCCTTCTCCTGTTCAGTTTGAAGCACCCGCTCCTCAGGTCATGCAAACGGCGCCTGCGGCACCTGCCGTGACCGCAAATCCCCGCGCGCGCGCTCAGATGGACGACCTTTTCAGGAAGATGGCAGCCGTGGGCAGTTCCGACCTTCATATGAGCGTCAGCGTGCCCCCGATGGTCCGAAAGGACGGGAAGATGGTCTCGCTCGACGATGCAGCCCCCGCACTGACCCCCGATTCCATCCGCGAACTCCTTTTGTCGATAATGCCGGAAAGGAACATTGAGGAGTTCGAACGAAGGAACGACACGGACTTCGCATACGAGATCGCTGAACTCGCACGCTTCCGCGCGAACATCTTCATGGACCGTAAGGGAATGGGAGGCGTTTTCCGCATCATCCCTTCCGACATGATGACGGCGGAGGGTCTTGGACTCTCAAAGCACATTCTGGACCTGTGCGACCTTTCGAAAGGACTGGTAGTCGTAACCGGTCCGACCGGATCAGGAAAGTCCACTACGCTCTGCGCGATGATCAACTACATCAACGAGCGGCGAGAAGACCACATTATCACCATCGAAGACCCGATAGAGTTCACGCACGAGAACAAGAAATGTCTGGTCAACCAGCGCGAGGTGCACAATCACACGAGTTCGTTCAAAGACGCGCTCCGCGCAGCGCTCCGCGAAGACCCTGACATACTCCTGGTCGGCGAGATGCGCGACCTGGAAACGATCTCGATCGCCATTGAGACCGCGGAAACCGGACACCTGGTCTTCGGTACATTGCACACGACGACGGCTGCGTCTACCGTGGACAGGATCATCGACCAGTTCCCTGCCGACAGGCAGCAGCAGATCAGAGTGATGCTTTCGGAATCGCTCCGCGGCGTGATCGCCCAGACACTTCTTCCGAAGAAGGGCGGCGGCAGGGTCGCGGCCCTGGAAGTGCTGATCGTAACGCCGGCGATCTCGAATCTGATCCGCGAAGGCAAGACATTCCAAATACCATCCTCGATGCAGACGGGAAAGAATCTCGGAATGATGATGCTGAACGATTCGCTAATCGAACTGGTCAAGAAGGGCATCGTCGAACCGCGTGACGCCTACATCAAGGCGGTGGACAAGGCCGGCTTCGAGCTTCTTCTTCAGAGAAGCGGAATGTCGATGTGAGTCATGGGTAATGGGTCATGAGTGATGAGTGAAAGGTAAACACTTGTCTACCCTAATCAAACGTCCGGGAGATGATCTATGTCTTCCGGACGTCTTTCATTTTGGGATACAGGGCGCCTGCGGCGAAGAGGGCAGGGACAAGCCACTGCCACTACATGACTCGTCAGACTCGCCAGACCCGCTCGACTCAATAGACTCGCCAGACTCAAAAGACATGTTCAGCTTGTATCCCGACGAACGGTTTGGCAAAATAGTGGCTTTCCGGAAGACGGATCAAGGGCATTGGAGGAACGCATTAGATGCAGGAAATAACCGCAACTGAACTGAAGGCGAAGATGGACGCCGGTGAAGACATTCAACTGATCGACGTCCGGAACCCGGATGAGTTCGCGTTCGCAAAGATCGAAGGCGCAAAGCTCATTCCCTTCGGAGAAGTGATGGCCCGAAAGGACGAATTTGACGAGAACGCGCAAACGGTCGTTATGTGCCGCAGCGGAGTGCGGAGCGCGCGAGTGATAGAGTTTCTTGAGAGCGGTGGCTTCAGCGGAAGTCTCCAAAACCTGGTGGGCGGGATACTTGCCTGGTCGGACCAGGTGGATCCGAGCATTCCAAAATACTGATCTGGAGTTGTTCAGAGTTCCAGACGAATCTCGTCGCTGACACTCAGGATCTCTGTTCCTTCCTCCGGTTTTACGATGCAGGCGATGACGTCTTTTTCTTTTCCACCGGCTTTCACGCGGACCCTGCAATTGAGACAGTCCCCATTCCAGCAAAAATCTCCGTACGAAATGCTCTCAAGCGACAAGTACTGAAGGCACCTGAGAAGCGTGTTGTTTGCCGGAACATTGCGGACTGTTCCGTCTACGGTTATTTCGATCAATCGATCGTATGGTTCGAAGAGGTCCGGGTTCATCGCTAGCGCGTAGTTTACTTTACAATTCAATGCCAGTTGCTAAACTAGCATACATAGGTTAAAAAGTAGCGGTTATGTCATTAGTTATCTACACTAAACCGGACTGTCCATATTGCGAACAGGCGAGGGCTTACTACAGGGAACACGACATCGAGTTCCAGGAACACGACGCTCAGAACGACAAGAAGCATCAAAATGACATGCTTGAGATCTCCGGAGGTGACCTGGTAGTACCCTGCATTGTCCAGGACGGAGAATATATTCAATCGGGCTGGGGCGAGCCCCCGCGCGGCTGAACGATCAGAATCTAGAAGTCGGCAGTTTGCCGACTCATTTTCTTTTACGGACCGCCGGTACCTTTTCAACAGAAATGGACTGAAACGGCGCTCATGTGAGTTGAGCCGTTGTCCGGCTAATTCCAACAGTATGGTTGGCTCGAAGATCCATCATTACGAGATCATCAAGAAGCTCGGCGCAGGCGGGCAAGGCACGGTTTATCAGGCTCTCGACACTAAACTCGACCGCAAAGTCGTGATCAAGGTTCTCCCGCCGGAGTTAACTGCCAGGACCGCCAATTTCAAACGTTTCGAGCGCGAGGCCAAGCTCTGCTCTCAGCTGGACCACCCGAACATCTGCACGATCTACGATTTCCACGAAGACGACGGTACATTCTATATCGCAATGCAGTACGTGAGCGGTAAGAACGTCCGCCAGCTCGTCGATGGAAGGCCGCTTGAACTTAGGAGTGCGCTACAGATCGCGATACAGGTTTGTGACGCCCTCGCCTACGCACACTCGAAAAACATAATCCACAGGGACATAAAGGCCGGCAACGTGATGGTCACGGAAGGCGGCCAGGTCAAGATCCTCGACTTCGGCCTTGCAAAGCTGATGCAGGACGAGCTGGAACACGTAAAAGGGGCTGACCGCGCGGAACTAACCGAGCTTGGCATTCCTTACGGAACTGCGACATACGCCGCTCCAGAACAGGCAAAAGGGGAACGTACCGATCACCGGGCCGACATTTTTTCAACGGGCGTCCTTCTTTACGAGTTGCTCACCGGAATATGGGCGTTTCAAGGACGAACAGTCATAGATGTGCGGCATCAGGTACTTTACGGAACTCCGATCCCGCTCGCGGAGATGCGCCCTGATCAGGTTCCGCCGAGGTTACAGGAGATAATCGACAAGGCGCTTGCCAAGGATGCCAAGAACAGGTACCAGAAGATCGCCCAGATGCGGGACGATCTGAAGGAAGTGCTTCAGCAGGTCACAGGAGTTCCGCAGGAACACGCGGATCTTTTGAAGCCCAGGCACCTCGATAATGAGAATCCGGTGAAACGTGCGTGGAACTGGATCACAGGAAAGACTACCGGCGACATTTCGGCACAGAGCACTCCCTCTTCCGCTTCGACGCAGATTACGCCAACCTATTCTCCGGATACGACCCTGACCGCCGCCGGCAAGGAAAAGAAGACGGTCGCGATCCTTCCTTTCAGAAATCTCAGCAAAGACCCTTCTACAGATTTTTATGAGTTCGCGCTTGCAGACGCCGTGATCACGGAACTGGCAAAACTCCGGTCGCTGGTCGTCCGGCCGAGTTCGGTGATCGCGAAATACCAGGGCAAAGAATATGACGAGCGAGAGGCGGGCCGCGAGATGCAGGTCCACGCGATACTAACCGCCGGATTTATAAGCTCCGGCGACCGTATCAGGGTCACACCCCAGCTACTTGACGTGGTGACCGGTGAAATGATCTGGAGTGACCGTATCGACGCCGAAAACCAGGACATACTCGCTCTTCAGGACACGATCGCCCAGAGGATACTTGAGGGCCTTCGGCTTGAGCTTTCGGATCAGGAACAGGAGATACTCGGGCGCCGGCCTACGGACAACGCCGAAGCGTACGAGGAATATCTTCGCGGCCGCGACAATTTCGGTCGGTTCATTTTCAGAACCGTAGCTGCCGAAGACTGCGAGGCAGCGATCGAGAACTTCAAGCGGGCGATCGAACTTGATCCGGAATTCGCGCTTGCCTACAGCGGATTGGGAGCCTGTTATGCCAATCGAATATTCAAGGGGATGGGCGACGCGGAGGATTACACCTACGCCGAAACGGCTTTCAGCAAGGCTTGCAAATACGACCCGAACGTATCGGAAGCGCGCGTACTGATGGTGATGATCTATATGGCGCGCGGAGAGAAGAAGAAGGCCCGGGCGGAGATCAAGCTCCTCGAAGAACAATTCCCGAACGAGGCGCCAATATATTTCGTGAAGGGGGTCATCCACAGGCTGGACGGCGAATACGAAGAATCCCTCAAGGCATACGAGAAACTGGTCAAGCTGGATCCTGCCGCCCGTGTCGTAGCGAGTTACAACAGGGCCAGGATCTTCAATTACCTGCGTGAGTATGACAGGGCGCTTGAAGAGCTCGACAAGGGGGCAAAGGTCGAGCCGAATCACCCGATGATCCGGATCTTCCGTTCGGCGACACTCTTTTATATGGGGCAGGTGGACGAAGCCATCAACACCATGCGTGATGTGCTGCAAAAGAACCCGAAGATGGACGGTATCCGTCCGCTCTTTGCGATCTTTCTGGCGCGAAACGGCAATCACGCCGAGGCCCGCGACCAGCTAACGGATGAAGCTCTAAGCATCTCGAAGGCGGACCACGACATGGCCTACTGGGTCGGCGCTTCCTATTCCCTGCTTGGTGAAACGGATGAGGCTTTCAAATGGCTGAACCGGGCGATCAAGCTCGGAAACGAGAACCGTCCGCTGTACGAAACTGACAAGAGCCTTGATTCGCTCAGGTCAGATGAACGATTCAAGGCTCTGCTTGAAAAACTTGAAAGGTGATGTGTCTTTGCCTCAGACCGCGACTTCCTCGTCAACGGTTATCATTTCCCTAACATGCAGCTTTAGAAACTTCTCGAACTGACGCGCCTCATTCACTCCTCCGAAAGCCAGTTCCTGCAGGATCGCTTCGATCCTTTTTCGGTAATCCGATACAAGCGAGTCCGAAACGCCGAGTTTTTCCGCGACCTCCAGCTGCGTACCGCCGTCAGCGGTCAGATAGCAGAACCAGAGTATGTTGATCATTCGGTTGTACTGCTTGGTCTTTCCACGCACCGATTCCTTCAGGCTTTCAAGAAAATCACCCACAAATCCCGCTGCGGCCTCTTCCGCCTCACGGCGAAGATAGTCTTCTTCCGGATTCTCGCGCGTGTCCGCAGGATCGAGGTCGGAATACCGGTCGTCGTTCGTGTTTGTCGGAGCGGTGATCGGCACAAGATAGATGTCCATCACGGGAAGGCGGGACATCACCAGTCCGCGGATCGCCCGTATGTTGACCGGGGAATCGACCGCTTTGAAAACTCGCACTATCAGCTTTTCGAGTTCGGCGTTGCTGATCACGATCTGCGCGTCCCCAGTGCAGCCAACCATACGCGTGTCACGTTCGTAGAACGCCACTTGCTTGACCCGCTGGTCCATTTCCTGCTGGCCCCTGGTCTTCTTCTCGTCGTTCCAGTTCGTGAGCCCGTAAACCCGTTCCGCAAGCCTTCGGTGTACGTCCGGACTGCCGGTGCTGTCGAAGCGCTTGAAGGTCTCGCTGGTCTGGATGAGGGTCGATATCCTGCGGGCCAGCCGGTACGATTCGGGGTGTCTTTTTCTGAGCTGGGCGGTGAGAAGATTTGTAAGTTCGATCTGGCTGATCTCTGCCTCAATTTCCTGATCCGACATCCCGGTGTCGAGATAATGCTGGAAACGCTCTTTACTAAGCAGAGCCACGAATAGCTCCTGGGTCATGTCCGAGTAGACGTTGTACTTGCCCTCCTCGACCAAAAAACCTGCTTTCTTTGACGCTCTTACCAGGGGATGCGAGGATACGATCCTGTGCAGTTCGGTCCAGATCTGGCCGACATCGGACTCATTGAGGCTGTCGTTCCATTTGCCTACGTTGATCCGCTTGTTCCGCCTTGAGAACTTCTTCCCGGATTTCTCGCGGGTTCCCGAGGATGTTGATTTTGAACTCATAAATACCTTCAGCTTGCCCAAAGTGAATGTATGCAGTGAGGGCGACCGCAACAGGAATGATCGGACTGTCATCTCTTCCCGAAAGAGACCTTGGACAGGGGTAATTCCGCCGGAATACCTGACGTTGCTGCAGTCTGATGTGGTTAGAAAAAACTTTAGAACTTGTTCGCCGAGCTTGGCGCTGTGGGTAGCAGCCGAGGTGACTAGTCCATCTCGCTCGACCACATTTAAGATATTAACAGTTATACATCCTGTGAGCAACATTTTTTTGTTTTGTACAACATTGTTTTTTCTCGGTTGTTAACATCTGTGTTTAGGATACTTAGTGTTGGGTACCGCAAGAATTTTAACAAAACTGCGTGATATTAGGGGCGGGATGTGGAAGGAGACAGGCATTGCGGGTTTATTTCCCATGGTAGATCAAAAGGATATTTGGCAGAACCCTATTCGCTTCCAGGCAAAGGGTGAGCCTGCTTGTTTTGTATGCTTCACAAGAGAATGATGGCATTCTGCAAAAGTGCGAATTGTCCTTCATCCGACAACGTGC
>JAHEEZ010000012.1 GCA_024640445.1 Acidobacteriota bacterium
CTCGGAAAACAGGCCATCGATCCGCTTCGTCTGGTTCTTCCAGTTCTCGTCTCGCCAGGTCATCGTAAACGAAACGTACCTGCGCACTTTAACGAGTAGGTCCGGAAAGCTCATACAATCGTCCCAGATCTCCATCATTTCCTCGCTCTCTTCCGAGACTTCCGGATTGATGATCAGCCAAGGTCGTTCAACATTGAGGAAGATGATCCTCTTTCGCACGCCGATCTGCGGGGCCGAGATCGCTCGTCCCCATCCGTGATCCTCCCTAAAGACTCCCATCGCCTCGGCAAGGTCTCTTCCGACAGCGACCGCTGAGTTCAACTCGTCGCTTTCGACGGCGTTGCTTTTCTTTGTAAGCTCCGGGTTACCCAAAAGCAGTATTTCTTTTTCAGACATTTCCTGATTTTAAGTCAGCCGCAGTAATCAGACCGATCACATGAGGGCGACGAAGCGGCCTTCGAACCTTCCGACGATCTCGCCTTTGAACATCAAAACCGAATCAACTCCAATTCGCGCTTTTCCTTTCTCCTGCAAAGTTCGAATGAAACGCGGCCAGTCGGACCCTTCAGCAAGACTTGAAAGAGCGCGAAACTCACCGTCAATAGGCTTATCATACGACATCGAGTTCTTATGTATCACGATCTTGCACTCGATCCCTTCCGCACCTAGCCTGTTCCGCACCAACGACCAGGCCGAGAGAATGGCAACTGCCGATGCGCTGCCGCCGAAAACGGTTTCGCGGTGGTTGATATTGGGTTCTAAAGGCGCCTTCAGTTCTACACCCTCCGGGTTTACACGAACAACCGAAACCTGCATCTCTGCCGAGATCGGAATGTGTTTGTGAAGATAATTTTGGAGTTCTTCCGGAGTCAAGGCGTCCTTCCTTTCATTCTTGTACGTTATAACTTCTGACCAGCGGTTCTTATGATACCGAAGAATCAGGCCAGTTTGCGAGGTGGCCAATATCTTGCGAGCCAGATATCCGGTGCCGGGAAAGGAAAAAGGTTGCGGGAAGAAAAGAAGGACGGCGCTTGTTGAGCGCCGCCCCTTGGTATCGATCTGGAATTGTCGTTCGTTCGCACTTGCAAACAAGCCCGCTAATAACTGGTTCGGTGCCCTAGAAGTTACTCTTCTTGAGCTCCTTGACGAACTCCCGCGAGGCATTGGTTGCGGGATGGCGATTGAATGTAACACCGGCAGCCGAGTAATACTGGGTCTTTGCTGTTCTGAACAGAATTCGAATGTTCGGAACACAATTAGCGCCAGGCGTTGAAGTGAACACCATCATTTCCCCGGTAAATGTCTGGTTAACCGCACCATTAGTGTTTGAGACCTGGGCGCCTGTATTGTCGACCATTCCGAAGATGATGTAGAAGTCAGCGTCCTCTTCGCGAGTGGCGGCGGTCAGCTGCGGATATTCCTTACCTATCTCATCTGTGATGATTCTCTTGCTCATAAGATCGGCCCCATCCGTGATCATCCAGTACGTTTGAAGGCCTTTCATGTCATTGATCGATCCGAATTGTGCTTTCGCCAGAATGTCCGCGCCGCGCTGTTTGCTCGGGACGAAAGCGCAGCCTATCGCCGAAGTATTCATCGTCGGTCCGGAGGCGTTAAGCTGGTTGATCCTTAACCGTGCGATCATCGCGAACTGTCCGTTCGGGTAGATATTGAGGTAGCTCTGGAAATCCCTCGGATTCTGGCTGTTCCTGACGTTGTCCCAATACTGCTGTTCAACCGCCGAAACTGACGTTGTGTTCTGCACCTGACCACCACCGAGCTGGCTGACCTTAAGCCGCGCGATCGATGCGTAGATGCCGTTTGGGTAGTTGTAAAGATAGCCCTGGTAGTCCTGGACGCGCTGGCTGTTGTTGATGCTGTTCCAGTATTGGTCTTCCGCGGAGAGGTTTACGGACTGGTTTGTACTTCCTCCAAGCTGAGAGATCTTCAACCGGGCGATCGGTACGAACTGGCCGTTCGGATAATCATTCAGATAGTTCTGAAAGTCCGTGGCCCGAGTACTGTTCTTGACGGCATCCCAGTATTGCTGCTCTACCGTCAATGCGCCTCCGCTTTGGAATGTTGTCTGCGGCTGGTTTCCCACAGATGAGGAACCGCCGAGCTGGTTGATCTTCAAGCGGGCGAGCGCGGCATACTGGCCGTTCGGATACGCATTCAAGTAGCTTTGGAAATCCTGCGCGTTCGTGCTGTTTCTAACCGCATTCCAATACTGGTCCTCGACGGAGTTACCCGATGGTGAAGGCGAAACACTTGTTGAACTCGATCCGCCTAGCTGGCTGATCCTGAGCCTTGCAACAGCCACATACCTGCCGTTTGGATAGTTGTTCAGATAATCCTGAAAGTCGCGAACATTGGTGCTTGCGCTCACCGCATTCCAATACTGGTCCTCTACAGCTGAGGCAGATGCAGTTGACCCGCCGCTGTTGAGGTTAGTCGATCCCGACGATGATGCTGTGTTTGTCGACGGCAAGTTCGCGCAGTCCGAAGGTGTGATCCAGAAAAGGGTCCCAACCGATGCGTTGTTCCGGTCATACAGCGAGGCCAGCACACCCAAATTTCTCGACACCGCGCCTTTTTCATTGCAGTACTGACCAACGATTGTCGGCCGGATAGCCGCTCCCTCCTGAAATAGCTGGACATTCTGCTTTGTTAAGTTTGGGGTGCGCGCTGTTATCAGAAGGTAACTGTTGCTGGAATATGATTGGCAGCCGGCGCTGCAATATGTTGTTGCGTTAGTAAACTGGACATTTCCTGAAATGAAAGGCAGGTCCTTGCGTGTCCGTGCCGCCCAGTCTGTCAAGAACTGAGCGTCAGGCGAAGTTGAACTTGAGCTTGGGCTGGTCGCTGACGCGGTTGTCGTCGTTCTAGGGCAGTCGCTTGGGGACAGGTAAAAATTACCGATGTACTGGCCATACATACCGTTAACAGAGACGGTCACGCCGAGATTTCTTCTGGGAGCGTCCGATCCGCAATAACTCGGTACGAGAGTAGGTTTTACTGTACTTTCAGTTTGCGCAAGGGTGATGGTCTTATTCGAGTATCGCCACATCTTCAGCCAGATCCCAAGGAACGTCGTTGCGTTATATGACTGGCATCCGCTTGCGCAGTAAGTGATCACGCTCGTCATTTCAACTTCGCCGTTTCTGGTATTTACATTTTGTCTGATATCCGTCGCCCATGAATTGAGAAACTGGACGTCTGTTTGAGCTTTTGTGTCTCCGGCACCGCCGATCAGTATCGCCAAAACCAGTGCCAATGCAGATATCAAGAGTTTCCTGTTCATTATTTTCTCCTTGAAACGGCCAAGAACGGTCAGTTACCCGCCGTATGGGACTTAGCGTGAAGTCCACGAATAGTTCGTCGAAAGTGAAGTATCTGGAAGACAACTCACTGCCTGCAAACAATTTGCAATCCTAAAGAGTTATCCGCGAATACCAGCCAACAGAATTTGGGTTCGCGCGGCATATATCCGCGCGATTCAGGACCGGACACACTTGTCAGTGTTATATATGCCGCAATCTCAGTGCTTGGTGGTTTGGCGCCCTGAACGGGGCCGTTGGCGGAAGGCTTGCGTTTTGCAAGCCGGACGCGACTTTGTGATTCGACGGTAATTCGTTCCTGGTTAAGTCACCTTAAGAAATGGTCTGATCCTGCGGTGTGGGACTGATACTGACTATTTTCGGTCACATTGTCAACCGGTTTGTTCTTCCGGACCCGCTCACCGATCGTCGAACAGCTTGGCAAAAAGAATAAAGGCGGCCAGTTTCTGGACCGCCTTTCCGCCTTTTACGGTTCTCACCGCTTGCCTATTTCCTGCCCTTGATCAGCCACCCGATAACAAGTCCGACAGCCGCCGAGATAAGGATCGTCTGACCCGGATTCTTCCGCGCGTAATCCTTCGCGTCTTCGACAAGCTGTTTCGGATCCTTGTCTTGAAGCTCTTTGAACTTCTCGCTCGCCTGGACGAACTTCTCGTTTGCGTAATCCTTCGCCTTTACGGCAGCGTCCTGGATCTTCTGCTGGTATTCCTGTGCCTGCATCTTGAGGTCTCCAAGGTATTCATCATCCAGATTTTCTTCATTCTCCTGGTCGTTCAGAGGTATCAAGCTCTGTTCAAGTTCCTTTTCCGCTTTCTTCACTTCTTCATCAAATTCAGACATTTCAGTAATCACTCCTACTTAGTTAATGAGATTATGTTTGCGTAAGCAAGCCCTCCGATGACCGCGTTTTCTATTAAGTTGTAACGTCGCTGCTATCGCCGATGTTCCCGTGTGCGACGCTGACGGAATTGATGGTGGAAGTTGAATACACGGAGTATCGGCCGCTCTCGTCATAGTCATACGTTGCAAAACGGAATCCCGCTTTTTCAAGTACCCGTATCGACGCTTTGTGATCGTCATCAACAGTTCCGAATACGGTCGCAAGGCCAAGACTGCTCATGCCACAGCCGACAATCGCCTCGGCTATTTCAGTCGCATAGCCATTTCCCCAGAATTCCTTTCTCAGAATGTAGCCAATTTCCCACTGGTCCGGGTTTTGAGGTCTCGGGCGGAGACTCGAATGACCGAGATAATCATTGTTGGATCTTGAAAACACCGCCCAGATCGTGTTTTGGCCGCTCGGATACAATTCCTTTGTCAGCTTCCACCAAAGATCTCCCGCCGCCTGACGGGACAATGGTCCGTCGCCAACGAATTTCATCACTTCTTTGTCAGTGAACAGGTTGATGAAGAGCTCGCGATCATCCTCTTTATATCGCCGCAACTCAAACTGCTCTGTGATCAGTGTTTTTATATCCAAAAGAGACCGGCATCCGCACTCAGCGTCTACCGGTCTCAATTCTTCTTCTAATTCAAGAGAACTTACTCAACGATCCGGAATTTCTCAGTCGGGGTAAGGGTACGCACCTCCGTACCAACCTTGTCTTGGATCTTTATCTTGATCTCATATTCTCCGGGTTCCAGAGTCGACGTCGGCAACAGGCGGGCAAGCGTCAGGCGCTGGCCCGAATCGCTGAGGCCCGACCAATCTTCAGGCTCCCTGAGAATCTCCTTTCCATTCCTCGTTAGCGTATATTCAACATCCACCGCCGGACGTAGAGTTGTCTGATCTATCTTTGCGTTGTACACCTGGAGATAGATACCGACGTCTTGTCCGCGCTTGAATTCTCCGGAGAGGTTTGGAATGACCTTGGCATTTCCTATAACAAATCGGGCTCCGATGTCGCGGTCATCCGTCGGACGCAGCTTGGTTGCCAAGATCAGCGTCGATGTCCAAAGGTTGTCTTTGTCGAACTTCGGAACCTTGAAACCAATGCTGCGGATTCCCTTGTTTCCAGTAGCAACGTCACGGACAACTACTTGAACCTTGTAGTTTCCCGGAGCAAGTGCCTGGGCGTTCTGGTAAATCGAACTGCGCTCCTTCTCTTCAGCAAGATCCGTAGCAGTAGCGACTGCGGTGACAGAATCTTCAAAAATTCCTGCCCTCCGATCTGTCACCGCCGTGATTCGCCCGAAGATGTTGATACGCGCCGTGGGCACACCCCCGATATCTTCGAATACCAGTTCCCGGTTCTCTGTTTGAACAGTGAAAGTAGTGATCACACGCTCATCGGATTGTTTGAAGAAATCAACCCGCAGATCAAAGTCGAGCGGATTGTTATCTATGACCGGAGTGTCGTCGAGCGTCGCCTGAAGATCAGCGTATTTCACTTGCGGCGGACGCTGGAGCGAGTTGATCAGTTCGATCCTGCGGAAAGGAGAATCTTGCTCTCGGAAGTAGTTGCGGTCGTTGATGCCGGAAATTCGGTCAGCCTTGTTAGAGAGCCCCAACGATTCCGCTGTGGTCAAACCGGCGCCTGGTACGAATAAGAGCGCATCTTTCTCGTTGGGATTTCGCGCTATCCTGTATTCGCCCGAACCGGACGGATCAACGAATTCGATCTCGATGCCGCTTCCCACACCTTCCAGGTAACGATAGAACCAAAGTTCAAAAGGATAGGTCGTCGTGGTACCTCCGCCTTCCCATGCAGGCCGATCGTAGGCTCCGCCCATAGGCCTTGATTCTACGCTGTCCGGTTTACCCCAGGTTATGTAGATCCGTCCTCGGTCGGTCATCCATCCAGGCTTACCCGAAGTGAAGTTCTCATTGGCATACGCGATCCTCTCATAATACTCTTCGCGATACTCATTTTCCTCGGTATCCGGATTCGGGTCGCGCCTTCGCCAAAAACTCTCGATGAAGTTTTCACGTTCCTCGTCGGTTTTCAATGCCTTGAACGCACGTTTTTCTTCACCCGTGATGATGTACTTAACGTCTTTGCTAAGCCACTCTTCGTAAATCCTGGCAATTTCCCTTTCGGTCTTGCGTGCCTTGTTGAGCGGGTCCTCCACCTGGGCAAAAACGCCCGTGGCAAGGAGGACGATCGTAAAGCACAGAACAAAGCTCTTCTGAAATGAACGCGGATTAAACATAACTAGCAATACTCCAGGAGTTCAATCGTCAAAACGAAAGCCACTCAAGCTACAGAAAGTCGCAATTATATCAGACTCGCAGGTATTTCCCACAACCTTTCAAGATGCGTGAGGCTGAAGCGGCGGTTGTATAAGCATCGGCGCCGGAATCTTGTTCACGGGCTGAGCCCCGGGTCGTCGATGATTCGGCAAGCTGTTCTTAGTCGGTCTCGCGCTTCTTCCCGAAGAACCAGGCGACAATGATCGACACTACATATAGAACCATCATCGGTGTCGCAAACAACATCATGTTGGGAATGTCGCCAGTCGGCGAAATGAAGGCTGCGGCGACGAGGATAATGACAAGTGCGATCTTCCAACTTCTTGCGAGAAATCCGGCTGACAGGATCCCTATTCTTGCGAGGACATACGTGACAGCCGGCATCTGAAAAATCACCCCCATCGCAAGCATGATCAAAGTAATGAAATCGAAGTAATCGGAAGCGCTCAGCAAGAGCCGGAAGTCGGAGCCCAGGCTTAGAAGATAACGGACCGCGGGAGGGAAGAGGATGTAATAGGCAAATGCGGCACCGAGAACAAAGGATGTTGTAGACAATATAATGAAGGGCGTAACGTACTTTCTTTCGTGCTTGTAGAGGGCGGGCGATATGAAACCCCAAATCTGGAGAAGCAGGAAAGGGACCGATAGGGCTATCGCGGCATAAAGCGAAACCGTTACATAAAGGGTGAAGGGTTCGACGGCGGTCTTAACCACCATTCTTTCCCCCGGATCGCCGCCCTCGCCTTCTTTAAGCGAAAAATCCACGGGCAACCGCACACCCTTGGGGATCACGCCGGCTGGCGTAAACATTTGCTCTTCAGAAAAGAGACCAATACTTCCGCTCCGGTCCTTCGCTACAACTGCGGAAACGGAACTGCCGGGAGATACGGAGATGTTGCCGATCGTTGATGCTCGATCGAATACGTACTTGCCTTTGTCGCCTTCCTTTAGGCTTCTAAGCGGCAGCACCTTTTCATTCCCTTGAAGACCCTCGATCGGCAAGTTTCGCCTTTGTGCCTCAGTAAGGGCCCTTTGAACGGGGATTGCGAGGAAGTTGTAGATCCTGTCAGAGACGAACCAGCAGAACAAGAACGCGACAAGCACGAAAACGACAGAGTTTACAAGACGCTTTCTGAACTCATCGAGGTGCTCAAGGAAGGACATGTGTCCTCCGAGTTCTTCTTGCTCTAACTCTTCCCTGTCCATAGTTGTTCAGCTTTAAGTCTAGGTCGGGTTACTAAAGCCAGTCGGTCTTCCCGCGGGAAGGAACTTCGCTGTCAACTGGAGGTGTTTCTTCGGAAGGCATAATTTCTTTCTTTGTGCTCCCCGTAAACTTTTCCATATCCTCGGCGCTCAACTCACGGACAGACGGGAGGCTCTCAACGGAAGAATCTTCGGTGGATACTACTGGTTTTGAATTCTCTTCAGCTGCAGACGAACCAACCGTTCGCTGTTGCCGCGGTTCATTGTCGTCCATCTTGAAAGCGCTTTCGACAATAGACGCTTCGTGCTCCCAAGTAGATCTGAAATCGTTGGACACTTTTCGTAGTTCGGTCATCATCTTGCCGAACTTCCTCGCCATTTGTGGGAGTTTTCGCGGCCCGAATACGATAAGTGCGACAAGGCCGACGAGGATGAGCTCCTGGGTTCCAATCGATTCAAGTATTAGTAATTGAAACTGCACAATGTTCTTGATCTGCTCCTGCTAGCCGGCCCAGCTCCTTTTAACTCACCCATTACAATGAAAAATACATATTACATCATGCACCACCCGCGGCGTTAATGAATGGACATGCCGTACTCATGACACCTCGATCAAAGCTTTGCCGCGGGGTAAGACCTTTCCGATTATTGCTGTTCCTGCCATACCCTCCATTATGCGTTCGGCGCCTTCTCTTGAAATGCTGATAAGCAATCCACCGGCGGTCTGGGGGTCGAACAAGATACTCTGGGTCGTCGCTTCAACCCGATCGGAAAAAGAAACGGTTTCACCGACGTAATCCCGATTGTTCTTATCTCCTCTGGTCAACATCTTCTGTTCAACCAGCTCCTTCACCTCCGGCAGAAGCGGGACCAATGCGGAATCAATGCTCAATGTGACATCGCTTGCTTTTGCCAACTCGTAGGCGTGACCGAGAAGACCGAAACCGGTGACGTCAGTGCAGGCATTTGCACCTTCACGGATCATCAGATGTGCGGCCTCTCTTGCCGAGACGGTCATCGATTCCATTGCCGCTTCCTGAGCGATCTTGCTTGCTTTTCCATACTTGATACCGGTGCTTATCACCCCTGTTCCAATGGCTTTTGTCAGTAGCAGCACGTCGCCCGGCTTCGCCCCTGAATTAGTAATTACATCGTTATTACTGATCGTGCCGGTCACTGCGTATCCGAACTTGATCTCAGCATCATCTATCGAATGGCCGCCCAGGATGGCAACGCCCTCTTCAGCCATGGCTTCATGACCGCCGAGCATTATTCTTCCGAGAACATCCCAGTCCTCATTCTGCGGATAACATACTATTGATAAAGCGGTTAGGGGACTACCACCCATAGCATAAATATCATTGAGAGAATTGATCGCGGCTATTCTTCCGTATATATAAGGATCGTCTGCGATCGGAGTGAAGAAATCCAGGGTCTGAACCAGCGAAATATCTTCATTTAGGCGGAATACTCCCGCATCGTCGGCATTTTCGTATCCGACAACTATCGAAGGATTATTCTGTTTCGGAAGTTTGCTCAAAACTTGAGCAAGGTCTCGCGGGGCGAGTTTCGCCACTCAACCGGCGCAGGAGACCATTTCCGTTAGACGCTTATTCATAATTCAACCTTGTTCTTTTCCCATCAGCAGATTGTAGATCCTGTCCAGATCGGCTTCACCGTAATACTCGATTTCGATCTTTCCTTTGCCGCCCGCAGAAGGTGTAGTGATCTGGACGTGGGTTCCTAGGCGCCTGCGCAGCTTTGTCTCCGCACGGCTAATGTTCGGGTCTTTCGGAGAAGATTCCTTTTTGCGGGAACCGGACCCGCTTCCTGACTTAAGCCTCCTAACCGCCTTTTCCGTTTCCCGAACGGACATAGGCTTCGTCAGCACGCGTTTCACAAGGTCCAGAAGTGTCGTGCTTTCAGTAACAGCAAGCAAAGCGCGAGCATGCCCGACTGAAAGCTCACCAGTTTCAAGATACTTGAGCACGTAGGACGGTAACCTTAATAGACGGAGATAGTTAGCAACAAAGGGGCGGGTCTTGCCGACACGGTCGGCCACCAATTCCTGAGTAAGGCCGAAATTGTCTATGAGTTTCTGATATGCCTTTGCTTCTTCAACGGGATTGAGTTCCTGACGCTGTATGTTCTCGATCAACGCGATCTCGAGCATCTTGTCGTCGGAGATATCCCTTACGACCGCCGGAATCTTCTTCAACTCGGCTCTCTGTGCGGCACGCCATCTTCGTTCGCCGGCGACGATCTGATATGAGTTGCCGACCTGTCTCACAATGATCGGCTGCACCACGCCATTCGCCCTTATTGATTGCGCGAGTTCTTCGAGTTCGGTGTCTGCAAATCGTTCCCTGGGTTGTTCCGAATTTGTTTTCAGGAGGTCAAGATCGAGTTCGATGAATGACGGACTCCCGGCCTTTTCAGTTGTTTCTTCGCCCAGTAAAGCGCTAAGCCCCCTTCCTAAAGCCTGTCTGCTCATTATTCAATATCTCCTTTGCCAGGGTCATATAGCTCTCAGCACCCTTTGAACGTATGTCATACAGAATTATAGGCTTACCGTAGCTCGGTGCCTCAGCGAGCCTCACATTTCTGGGAATCACAGTCTGCAATACCTGGGCCCCGTAGAAATCCCGGAGGTCCTTGGCAACAGCCGATGAAAGGTTTGTCCTTTCATCGTACATCGTCAGCAGAAGGCCTTCGATCGATAATTGCGGATTCAGGAGCCGTCTTAGGTGAGCGAGAGTGTCGAATAATTCCGTGACGCCCTCAAGCGCAAAGTATTCGCATTGGATAGGAACGAGGAGTGTATCCGCAGCGGTCAATCCGTTTACCGTTAGAAGCCCAAGAGAAGGGGGACAATCGATGATTATGAAATCGTAGTCGTATCTAATCGGTTCGAGAACTTCTTTAAGCCTGTATTCGCGCCGCTCTTCGTTTACCAGTTCAATTTCGGCACCGGCGAGCTGTTTGTCTGCGGGAATCACCCAAAACAGAGGTAATTCCGTTGGCACTCTGATGTTTGACAGCGACTCGCCCCGAACCATGGCGTCATAGAGCGTCTTACGCGTCCGCGATCTTTCAACTCCCGACCCCGAAGATGCGTTTCCCTGCGGGTCGGCATCGACCAACAAGACCTTCTTCTCCCGTACTGCCAGACTTGCAGCGAGATTGACGGCGGTAGTGGTTTTGCCCACACCCCCTTTCTGATTGGCTATGGCTATGATCTTGCCCATATTTCAAGTGAATCTCGTCTAACTGAGACGATAAATCTACCACAGAAGAAACCATGTAACCACTTTTGCGAATTCTGATTGTTTCACGTGAAACAAACGGGTGGTGTGAGACGGTATCAAAGAATTCGACCAACTATCGGGGCTAACCGGTCTTATTTGCCGTGAGGTGAACCAGAACCGTAGAGAGTGCTACAGGTGTAAGTCCATTGATCTTTCTGATCTGCCCAAAAGTACTTGGTTTAGCGCGTTCCAGGCGCTCTACCATTTCGATCGAAAGCCCTCCAATACCCCGAAAGTCAAACGTCTCCGGCACGCGAAGGTGATCGTTCCGGAACACGCGCGCGGACGCAATGTTCTGCTTCTCGATGTAACCGCTATAGAGAGAATCCGCCAGAGCGGTATGAAGTTCTCGCTCTGAGATCCCACCGGAATCCTCAGCCGGAAGCAACCTCATTATCAACTGTGGCTCTATGCCTTGTCGCTGTGCAAGTTGCGAAAGTGTCACCGAATCGCCCAGATCTGCGTCAAGAAGCTGTGCAATCGCCGCATATTGAGAATCCGATCTCTTAAACCGTGTGCAGTCCAGCGTATTCCGCAGCCAAGCTAGCCTGTCCCGTTTGCGATTGAACCTGTCCCATTCAGAATCTCCAACCAAGCCGGTCTCCTTTCCTTTCGGCGTGAGCCGCTGATCCGCGTTATCATGCCTGAGAAGAAGCCGGGATTCGGCCCGAGATGTGAACAGCCTGTAGGGTTCGTCAACACCGTGCCTTATGAGGTCATCTACAAGGACACCGATGTACGACTCATTTCGGCCGAGCACCATCGGGTTCCTTTGTTTCACGTGAAACGCTGCGTTGATGCCGGCCATCAAGCCCTGGCACGCCGCTTCTTCATAACCAGTGGTTCCGTTGATCTGCCCTGCCAAGAAGAGGCCCCCCATCCTTGAGCTCTCCATCGTCGGCTTGAGTTCTCTCGGATCAATGAAGTCGTATTCGATGGCATAACCCGGCCTGATGATCCTTACCTCCTCGAATCCTCCTATCATTCGCAGAAGGTCCTGCTGCATTTCCGCCGGAAGAGATGTGGAGAAACCGTTCAAATACACCTCGTTGGTATCGCGTCCTTCCGGTTCAAGAAAAAGCTGGTGGCGGTTCTTATCGGCAAACTTGACCACCTTGTCTTCAATTGAAGGACAATACCGAGGTCCTATTCCTTTGATCGCGCCCGAATATAACGGAGACTGTTGAATATTCTCCCGAATGCGGTTGTGAAGATTGTCGTTCGTGTATCCGATAAAGCAACTTATCTGCGGCTGTGAGATCCTCTCGGTAGCAAAGGAAAATGCTACCGGATCTTCATCGGGAAACTGCTCTTCAAAACAGTCCCAGTCAATCGTGCGGCCATCTATTCTCGGAGGAGTACCTGTCTTCAGCCGTCCGACCGGAAATCCGATCTCCTTCAGGTTTTCAGCTAGATCAATCGACGCAGGCTCGCCGGCCCTGCCGGCCGAGTAGTTCTTTCTGCCCGTATGTATCCTGCCATTGAGAAACGTGCCGGTCGCGACAATAACCGCAGGAGCTCCGAACCTTCTCGTATCCTCCATCTCAACGCCGCATATGACGCCGTTCTCGGTCAATAATTTGACGACCGCACCCTGCCGCAAGTGTAAATTTGCAGTTGCCTCAAGAACGCGACGCATCTCCGTCCTGTAGAGCGCGCGATCTGCCTGAGCTCTTGGTGACTGGACCGCAGGCCCCCTGGATCTGTTCAACAAGCGGAACTGGATCCCCGTCCGGTCGATCACCTTCCCCATTATTCCGCCAAGCGCGTCGATCTCGCGCACTACATGCCCTTTTGCGATTCCTCCTACAGCCGGATTGCACGACATCTGACCTATAAGATCGAGATTAATAGTGACCAGCGAGGTCTCGGCGCCGAGGCGGGCCGATGCCGAAGCCGCCTCACAACCTGCGTGTCCGGCGCCGATCACTATCACTTCAAATTGCTCGTCGAAATACATAGACATGCCAAATACATTCAAAAAAACGGCGGGAAATCCCGCCTATTTTAGAAACTTCCTATTTTATTTGATCAGACCGCCTTTGCCAACAAGAAAGCCGAATCAAGGGAATTCTTCAACTCCACCTGCCGTTTAGGTCTTTTGAAGGATATGCTATCGATTGGAAACCGCCGATCTTGACGCGGTCAGTATCCTTGAACGAAACCAGAGGCATCAACCCCTGTTCAATAAGGGTGTCGCAAGCCTCGTGCGTCATCGCGATCTCGCCACAAGGCTTTGTCACAGTATGTCCATCCTCTGTATAGATATGGGTTGGCAATCCTTCAACATCCGAAAAGTACCGACCGCCTATCTCCCAACCAGCGGCATTGAAACTTTTTGCAATAAGCAGCGCGCAGATGAAGGCCGGATTTGCCCAAACGTACTGATCGTGTTTTCCTTCTTCCGTAAGTTCTTCAAAAGAAAAGGCTTCCGCTGGTTCAGTCTCTTCTCCATAAGGCAATCGTGCCAGAAATCTCGGTACGGCAAGGCCGATGTTGACTGCCTCCGGGACCGTCCTCAGCATCGTCCAGATCTTTGCAGCTTCGGTCTCTTCCTCCAGATTCCAATCTGAAGGAGTTGGGCTCTCCTCAAATGAGCCGATCCCAAGCATTTGCGGCCTGACATGAGCAACGAACGGCGCCCTTAAGCCGCCCGAGATCTTGCCAAGCCTGATAAGCGTCGCTGCATCTTCAACGTTCAGCGCAAATGCATAATTCCCGCAAACGAGCGCCCAGGGAACACCATTTGCGGATTCGGCGGGCTCACGCACAACAGCGCCATAATAAGTTGAATCCGAAAGATCACTGACGTTCTTAAGGTCCGCGGTCAGTTCGTCCTTGCTAAAGTCGTAAACAAATATCTTTAGATCGCTGCTGGTCTCAGTGCTTCGCACCAACAGGTAAAGGCCGCGCCAAGATGCCTCGAGTTCCTTGAACTCCGGATCATGGACGATCTTACGCATCAGATCACTCGTCATCTCATCGATGACGGAAACAAGCTTCGCCTGCTCAGCCTCGTCAGTGGAGATCAAGTGGGGTCTGACAAGTTCCCTTACTAATTTGCTAAGTTCTGATTTATCAGCAGTTTGCGCAGGATACGAAGCCGCTGCGCGCTTTGTGCTTCCGAGTATGTCCTCAAGCAAACTGCCGGTTTGAAACTGCCTTTCAGGCACAGGATCCGCGACCTCTTCCGATGCTTCAGACTCTTCGTCGCCCAACCAACCCCTCACCTCTCTTGCCGCCTCGTCGTAGGTTCCATCGTTAAGCAGACGCTTCCTGACGTCGCGCAAGTCCTCGAACAAAGGAATCTGCGCAAATATCCTGTCCGGATGAAAATCATCAAGTTCCCTGAATACCAGCGGAAGAATACCTGAAGACCCGGCCTTCAGCCGCAATCCTACGTTCAGCCGCTTCATCACATCCTCAAAGTTATCCCTATCGATCTCGAGTGGTTTCGGAGTGTTCAAACTGGCTTCTGTTGAGTGAAGGAGGTTGTTCCGGCCGCTGAAATCGCCCGCGACCAAGATATGGAAAGGCGGGTCCTCGGGAATCGGGACGGCCTCCCGTTCCAACGACACTTCTGTTTCAAAGCTGGTTTTCTTGGGCAGCATAACGGCTGAATCCTCCTCTGTATTTATGTCCTATGCCTAAACTATCTTCCTTTGAATATTGAATGTCAACAATTAGCCAAAACAGGTCTAAGGTGTTTACTGATCTCATCTTATGGTGCAAACGTGGTACGCAAGACATACTGGATCAACAATTCTTACAAGCGGCGGTTAGTGCACTTACAACTGATTTGGGGAAAGGCTCACCTGCCTGACGCGAACGATCCAAGCCGGACTCTTCTTTCTTCTACAAACTTGGCAAATTCACGTATCGGTGCGGACGGATTACCTTTGAGTGAAACCATAGCGACCGACCTCTTGAGCTTGTGGCCCTTTATCTTGGACGAAGCGAGCTTTCCTTCCGCGACCTCCTCCTGGACAGCCCAGGAAGGAATTAGCGAGATTCCAAGCCCATGTTCGATCATCAGCTTTATGAAGTACGTGTCATTCGACTCTAGCGCCATTTCCGGTTCAAAACTCAATTTCTTAAAGAACTTATCCGAGGCTCTGCGGATCGACGCCCCGCGTTCGAACAATATCCAGCGTTCGCCCTCGAGTTGTTTGACCGGTACAGATCCCATCTCAGCGAATCTGTGCTTCGGGCTAACCACAAGGCACAACTCGTCTTCGAACAATTCTTCAACCTCAAGATTGGGCGAATAGACAGGAAGTGAGGCGAATCCGATGTCAGCAATTCCATTCAGAATGTCATCGATCGTCTGCTCGGTACTTGGCGTCGTTCTGAAAACCAGGTCAACCTGGGAATGCGCGTCCATAAACTCCTCAAAAAGCGGAGCAAACAGATGCACAAGCGCCTGCGTCGCAGCGGCGACCCGAACGCGCCCGATAACCGAGGATTCTCTTCCGGACACGCTCTGGCGCATCTTTTCAGCCTCGCTGAGAATTCTCACGGCGTGTTCTAGCGCAGCTTCGCCCGCATCCGTCAAAGTAACTCCCCTCGTCCCTCGTATGAACAGACGAACCCCAAGTTCATCTTCCAGGGCCTTGATCTGATGGCTCACGGCGGACTGCGTCAGGTATAGGTTTTCCGACGCTTTTGTGAAATTCAGGGTCTCAGCAATCTCCCGAAACGTCCTTAACTGCCATAGTTCCATAATTTACGGTTGCGCGGCCGATGCCGGTATTAGAGATATCGATAACGCTCATGAAATAAAAGCGTTGGAAATTGAACGACTGCTTTTCCTAAACTAACAATGACACCAAAGATAGTGTCAAACGCACTAATTTGATTTGTACTTTTTTGTAATGATTTAGGAGATTGATAGATGATGTTTTATCCGCTCGAATACGTTATAGACAAGACTCTGGAAAGAAGTCTGAGCAAAGAGCAGTGGCTGCTGAAGAAGCTTACGAACAAAAGGTTCGACGCGAACGAATCCAGGATTCTCTGGAACAGGATCGCGGATCACAAATGGTATGTGAGTGAAAGACTCGGCCGCGACATAGGCCTCAAGGTAGCTGCGATCGACTTCATAGAGAACATTTACGAAACACCGCGCAGAAAAGGGAGTTCCGGAATGTCATTCCGGATTCCATTTGGAACCGCGGAAAACATGACTTATACCACCTAGCCCGGTGAAAATCCGGGCCCCCTCCACAAAAATGGCGTCGCGTGCAAAAGATCCCGCGACGCCATTCTTCATTTCTGATAACTGGGTTCGAAAGTCCAGTGCTCTTTGCCTGATAGCGATCCCCCGTATTCATGGTCAGCGGCAAGACCGAGAAAAAATATCTTGTGGATTCCGCCGTCTGGAGCTAGTATTTCCGCAATAGTCCAGAAACAGAAATCCTGCAGTGGAGATCACCTTGATATGGCGACCCTTTTGACATCGACTTTTCCTGCTGACGAAGAAGGCGCGAAGTTATTGAAGAAGTTAAAGATAGCGCTTGCGAATATCTGTGGGCACGGTGTATCGAAAAAAGGAATCGTGCTGACGGCACCGAGAGAACTCAAGGCCGGCAGGGACAATCTCAGATCGGACTACAGGGAGATATGGAAGAAGTGCACCATCGAGTTCGATTCGGAAGAGACAGGGGCTTCAGTGCTGATGAAGTCCTACCAGATAAAGATCGGACCGTTCTTTCTCAGACCGAGCATTAAGATCGTCGATCTTGAAGAGGTGCTGCTTCATGAATTTTTGCACGTTGCACTGGACATTTCTGACAGGCAATTCCATCACGGGATAATGACGCAGATCTTAAAGTACAATTTGGGTTACAAAGAAGATTCGGGAATCTTCATGGACTGAAGAAATCGGCAAAGCAGCTATTTAATCAGCTCTGTTTTGCAATTAGGTCAACCAGCCATCGCGGAAGAAAGCATAAGGAGACAAAATGGCAGATTTGGATTGGGTTTGGATAAAGATAAAGAAGATGGCCGGGACGTGCGCGGCGGCCACAGACTACGATGACATAAAAGCAGCGGTCGGGGATGCGCAGGGAAAAGTCGGCCAGGCGCTGATGGTGGGCGAGTTCCTGCAAAAGGACTCAGGAGTATTCGAAAAGCTCAAGAAGGCGAACGAGGGACTTGGAAAGGTCAGCGAAGCGCTCAACAAGGCGGGAGACATATGCCTCGACATTCAGGCGGTAAACAAGATCCACGAAGCGGTCGTCTTACTTGATACACCGAACATAATTCGCAACGATCCCGAGAAGGCCGCGGCCGCTTTTGACAGCATGTTCCAGGGTTTTGGCAGACTGTGCCGTTATCTTCCTCCTCCGGCTGACGAATGGCAGGCATTTTTCGAAAAATTCAACCTCTTCGGTAATATGGCGCCAAAACTGATCCCGGAATTGAGGTGGAAGGATACATTTTCTCAGATAGACGGCTGGAACGGCTAAGTAGGTCAGTTTGGCAGCCTGGTCAGTATTCACCAGAGCCGAGCCGGCAAGCTCATCTGACAATTGGAGAGGTAAGTTTCCTGGTTACGACCATATAACGATAAAAGCCCCGAATCTATTGACTCGGGGCTTTTATCTTCTTGGCATCAATGAACGGTAGTTAGTACTCGACCACCTTGTCGACAACAAGCTGCCAGGCCGCTTCACCCGGCTTCAACTTGTATTGAAATTGCCTCATTCCTCCCGTTGGCTTGGCGTTAGAGTCACCTTCTTTATAGACTGGAAAACGTCGCACCAAAGTGCTTTCGACAACCGCAAACTCATCGTGGCCCATATAGCCTTTTGCTTCTTTGGATTTCGGGTCTATTTCAGGAAAATTGATCATCGACAACGACTTCTTGTTGTTAGCCGCAAAGCCGATCACACTTCCGTAACCACCGCTTCCGGCCGACGCAACATAAATGTAGATCTCCGGGGAGCCGTTGACGTCAAGGTCGGCGACCTCTGCTCCGGTGACGCTGCCGTTTGCTTCTGCCTCAATTACCTCATGACTGCCTTCAAGGCCTTTAGGCGTGATCGTAACCTTGTTCACAGATGAACCGTTCTTGCTTTCGACAGTGAATGTGATGCCTTGCAGTTCAAGCGTCTTTGAGAACGGCTTGGAAGGATCACCCGCGCCTGGCAGGGTGCTGTTGTCTGATTCCGCTGTTGAAGCATTATCAATCGCATTGTTAACCCCGCCCGGGTCCTGCTGTTCAGCCGTCGAATTTCCCTGGTCATTTGCCTTCGTATACGTGTTGTTGTCCGCACTTCCGCATGCGCTGAGCGAAAACGCCAAAGCGATAGAAAGCGTTGCTGTTCTAATAAGCATTCAATACACCTCTTGTTAGACTACTTGCTACTTCTTTATCGTAGTTCCACTCAACTGCCGGTTCAAGGAAGGTTTGCCGTTGTTTGAGATGGCTGTCGGACTAAATCAGGGAGAGCGCTTTTCAATACCTTCGTAACACTTCCTCGGCCCGCCGCATGGTAGATCAACCTATTCCGTAAGCAAGCATGGCGTCCGCGACCTTCATAAACCCGCCGATGTTCGCGCCCTGCACATAATCAACGTGTCCGTTCTCGATGTCACCGAATTGTACGCACTTTCCGTGAATGCCCTTCATAATCCGCTGAAGCCTTTCATCGACTTCGGCGCGGGACCATGTAAGCCGTGCGCTGTTCTGCGCCATCTCCAGGCCGGATACCGCGACTCCGCCCGCGTTAGCCGCCTTTCCGGGACCGTACAGGATTCTGGCCTCCTGAAAGACCTCAACCCCGCCCTGTGTTGTCGGCATGTTCGCTCCTTCAGAAACTGCAATACAGCCGTTCTTCACGAGCATTTCCGCGTCACTTGAGTCGATCTCGTTCTGTGTCGCGCACGGGAAAGCGATATCCGCAGACACCGCCCAAGGCCTCTCTCCGGCGTGGTATTCAACGCCGAACTCATCCGCGTATTCCTTTATCCTTCCACGTCTTTCATTCTTGAGGACCTTAACAAACTCCAGTTTGTCTCCGCAGATACCTTCAGGATCGTGTACGAAGCCGGATGAATCAGAAAGCGTCACGACCTTTGCCCCAAGCTCTGAAGCCTTCTCACAGGCAAACTGTGCGACATTTCCGGAACCGGAGATCAGAGCGGTCTTCCCGGGCAGATCCTCGCCTATACGGTTCAGCATGTTCCCCATAAAGTAGACGGCTCCGTATCCCGTCGCCTCGGGCCTGATCTCGCTTCCGCCGTACGACAACCCTTTGCCGGTCAAGACACCTGTGAACTGCGTCGAAAGCCTCTTGTATTGTCCGTAGAGATATCCGATCTCCCTTCCTCCGACGCCAATGTCTCCGGCGGGAACATCGGTGAATTGTCCTATATGCTTGTAGAGTTCGGTCATGAGCGATTGGCAGAAACGCATCACCTCTCGGTCGGATCTGCCCTTCGGATCAAAATCCGACCCTCCTTTCCCGCCTCCTATCGGAATGCCTGTCAGGCTGTTCTTGAATGTCTGTTCAAAGGCAAGGAACTTGAGGATGCTCAGTTTTACCGACTCGTGAAAACGAAGGCCGCCTTTGTAAGGACCGATCGCGTTGTTCCACTGTACGCGATATCCACGGTTGGTCTGTATGTTCCCTTCGTCGTCTTCCCAGTTGACGCGAAACATAATGATCCGGTCAGCCTCCGTAAGCCGCTCAAGGATGCAGGCATCACGATAGATCTTGTTCTGATTGATGAAAGGTATAAGCGATTCGGCGACTTCGGAAACGGCCTGGTGAAATTCGTCTTCTCCGGGATTGCGCCGTTTTAGATCAGACATAAATCCTTCGACGGTCAGTCTTTCCATTGGCTTTCTCCTTTTGTTTTTAGAGCAGTCTTCATGGAATGCAGCACGCCGGCCGACTGAACGGTCGTGAGCATGTTCGATTTGTGTTGGTCGGCGTTTGGAAAGCCCGCTTCAGCGGAAGTGTTCCGGTCCCTCGTTCGAAACGGGAGGTTCGATAGAGTATTAATTGCTAGGAAAATACAACAGCGTAAGGAATTAACGCAAACCCGCTTCCCAAAATACCGGGCTGTTCTGGCCAGTCTGGTCTGGAGAAAAGCCCTACTTGCTATCAAAGGTCCCTTCTCCCATCCAGCCTGTCGCCGCTGAGAATGTGGAAATGGAGATGTTTTGAATCCTGATACCGTCCGAGATTGGTAAGCACGCGGCAGGCGCCGTGTTCCCTTTCGACATCCGCCGCAACCAACCTGACTGCTTCAAGTACCGTTTGCACAAGCTCGACCGGGTGGCCCCCGAGGTCAGTCAAAGAAGGTATATGCGTTTTTGGAACAACTACGATATGCACAGGCCAAAACGGCCGCGTGTGATGAAATGCAAGAACCTCGTCGGTCTCGTACACAACATCGACCGGAGTGTTCCCGCTTAATGCTTCGTCGCAATAGAAATCTTCGCTCATCTTGTCGCGCCGTTACCTGTTCCTTCTCTGCTCGCTTTTCTGTCTGTAGAAATCTCTGAGCACAAAGAACGCCTTCTTTTTCTCACCTTTTTCGGACAGAAGACCTTTCCGGTTCCAGCCATCCTGTATCTCAGGAAGATGTCTTCTCGGTGATCTGAAATCGACCAGGATCCAGGGTGAGAAGCCCCGCAGATTCCCTATCCCGCTAATGCTCTTCAGAGTCTCCTTGTAAAGGACTTCCTGAAACTCCTCGGTCCACCTTTCGTCTTGCGCACCGTGAAGACCGAACCTCGCTCCGGCCCCAAACTCGGAAATGAAGATCGGCTTGCCTTTCGGCAAACGCCATTTGATCGTTGCCAGCTTTTCGGGAAGTCCATCGTACCAGCCTATGTACTGGTTGAAGCTAATGATATCGACCTTTTCCGCGAACGGATCCGTTATCTCCCTGACTGTTGCATCTTCCGGTGACCCGGACATCTCGAGCGCGGCGCTGATCAGTCGTGTAGGATCCGACCGGCGTGCTGTCTCCGCAAGTTTCGTTAGAAATCTGTTCCTCGGTTCGCTGACGGGAGTTTCATTTGCCATCGACCAGATTATGACGGACGCGCGATTCTTGTCCCTTGTGATCACGTCCTCAAGTTGGGCACTCGCATTGTCGAAAGTCTCCGGATTTTCCCACTGGATGGTCCAGTAGACCGGTATCTCTTCCCAGACAAGTATCCCCATTTCGTCAGCCAGCCTGACCATGTTCTCGTTATGTGGATAGTGGGCAAGCCTTACAAAATTGCACCCAAGCTCCTTCGCCCAGCCCAACAAGAGCTTTGCGTCATCGACCGAATTCGCCCTTCCTCCTCGTAACGGGTTTTCCTCGTGGATCGATATGCCCTTGAGAAATATGTCCTTGCCGTTGAGCAATATGCGGTCGCCCGACACTTTCACTGTTCGGAATCCGATGCGGTCGGTGACGGAATCCCCTTCTGAACTGAATCGTACTTCGTAAAGTTTCGGATCGTCGGGTGACCAGTATCTTAATCCCTTGACCGAGCCTCGTATCTCAGCAACACCTTTCTCGTCGGTGATTGCGGACCCGCGAAATCCGAGTTCCGGTATCGATATCTCAACCCACTTGCCCGACACACTCGCTCCATCCAGAACGATCCTCCCCGTGATCCGGCCATCGTTGTCGCCATCGAGACGGACCATCTGGTCTCGTATGAAAACCGAAGGCATCTCGATGAGGTTTACATCTCGGGTTATTCCGCCGTAGTTCCACCAGTCGGTATTGAGCGTCGGGACACCCTCTTTCAATCGCTTGTTGTCAGCCTTAACGACTACAAAGTTGCGCTTTTCCTTGAGAAGCCCTGTGACTTCGAAATTGAAGGGAGTGAACCCTCCAATGTGCGTCCCCACCTTCTTACCGTTGACGTACACCTCTGCCTTGTAATTCACAGCGCCGAAATAGAGAAAGACCCGGTTTCCATTGGCGGCCTTCGGATAGTCAAAGGACTTTTCGTACCAGATCGTGCCTTCATAATAGAAGAGTTTTTCTTTCTGTGAATTCCAGTCGCCGGGGACACGAATGATATCCGACTTTTCAAAATCGTACTCGACCCGGTCCGTCTTGTCCTTTGGCTTTGCGTTTGTGTAGTACGCCGAAGAACCCGGGTCCGGTGAGCCGTCAAACGGCTCATAGCGATAGTTGAAGTACCCGTTCTCGTAGGGATCGACTATGTAGCGCCACTCGCCGTTCAGTGACTTTGAGGGTCTGTCGAAAGGGTTGGAGATCAGATCGTCCTGCCCGGAAACAGCGCAGGGAATTGCGGACAGGATCAGGAAGGCAACGATCAAAGCGCGAGTTTTCATAGTCTGGAAGGAACGTTAACCGACCTGCTGCCAGGTTGTCACGCGGGGGCGCCTTCGCGTCGTGCATCCAACGCATTTCCAGCCTCAGATATTTCTGCAAATCGATGACGCGGCGGAGTGGGAGGCCATTTTGTAATGCTTGTTTTAAGCGATTGTTAATTCCGCAAGATTAGGCTCCCCCATTTCCTGCAACTTGGTATATCATCTAGGCTTCCCGGCCATTTTAGTTTCATCGAGTCAAATGCTTGCGCCCCGGATCGCGCTCACGCAGCACCCCCGCCAACGGCTTGGGTATTCCGCCGCGAGACGACGATCGGGCCTCGAAAATAGATCGTATTCTTTTTGTTTCGGAGGTTCAGAATGTCAACTTTCAAAAGGTCGAATATCTCGGGAGCGCAGGCACTGCGGCTGACCGGAATTTTCCTGTTACTGATCACCCTGGTGACCATACCGTCTCTTTTTCTAAGAAAGGCAGATGCCTTTGCGTCACCTCTCTTCCCAAATCCGGCTTCGACGATCTTCATCAATGAATTCCATTATGACAATACCGGAGCCGATATAGGAGAGTTCGTGGAGATTGCGGGTCCCGCGGGAACCGACCTAAGCGGGTATTCGCTGGTGCTTTACAACGGGAACGGCGGCGCGGCTTACGGGACCCTGAATTTCTCGGGCACAATTCCATTACAACAGGGAGGATATGGAACTGTCAGTATTCCGGCGGTCGGACTGCAAAACGGTGCTCCTGACGGGATCGCTCTCGTGGGGCCCGGAAACTCGCTGGTTCAGTTCCTTTGCTACGAAGGCTTTTTTACGGCAGTTGGCGGCCCGGCCGACGGAGTGTTGTGCACCAATGTGGTGGTGCAGGAAACGGGGGCTGAGAATCCGGGACTGTCGCTGCAACTTACCGGATCGGGAACGACTTACGGAGATTTTACTTGGACCGGACCGGTGGCCGAATCCTCCGGTCAACCGAATACCGGGCAAACGTTTCTTGGCAACGGAACCCCGACGCCGACACCTACACCCACGGCGACCCCTACACCGACGCCGACTCCGACCGCCACTCCGACCCCCGGTCCTGTTGCGAATGTGGTGATAAACGAGTTGGATTCCGACACCCCTGGAACCGACGTTGCCGAATTTGTGGAGATCTTCGACGGTGGAAAAGGGAACTCTGCCCTCGATGGTTTGGTAGTTGTCTTCTTCAATGGTAATGGCGACGTTTCATACGCCGCGTTCGACCTTGACGGCTTCACGACGGATGCAGACGGATACTTTGTGCTTGGCAACTCCGCAGTCCCGGGTGTCGATCTCGTCTTCGCCAACAACTTCCTGCAAAACGGGGCCGACGCGGTCGCTGTTTATGCCGGGAACGGTACGGATTTTCCGAACGGGACTGCAGTAACGACCGCCAATCTCGTGGACGCCGCCGTTTACGACACGGCTGATGCTGATGACGCCGGCCTGCTGGTCCTCCTGAACCCTGGAGAACCCCAGGTAGATGAATCCGGCCGTGGCGCTTCAGCTGATGATTCGATCGGCCGCTGTCCGAACGGGGAAGGCGGGACCAGGAACACCTCCGGGTACATAGCGTTCTCTCCGACACCGGGAGCCGCCAACAACTGTCCTCTTCCTCCGGTTCCAAAGACGATAGCAGAAGTGCAGGGGAACGGACCCGTTTCGCCTTACGACGGCGCGGGTGTGATAACGAACGGCGTCGTCACGGCGCTAAAGACGAACGGTTTCTTTATGCAGGAACCTGACGCGACAGTGGACGCGGACCCCGCGACATCCGAAGGCATCTTCGTGTTCACGTCATCATCGCCGGCAGTGACTGTAGGTGACGCGGTAATGGTCACAGGCACCGCCAGCGAGTTCTTCAACCTGACACAGATCAGCGCGCAGTCAGGGACAGTAACGGTCCTGAGTTCCGGCAACACGATTCCCGCGCCGGTCACTCTCGATTCCACGATCCTTGATCCGGCAGGAGCGGTTGACCAACTCGAACGATTCGAAGGAATGCGCATGTTCGCGGCCGCCGTGCGCTCGGTAGCCCCGAGCAATAACTTCGGCGAGATCTATACAGTTCTTGAAGGAGTCGATCGGCCTCTTCGAGAACCGGGCATCGATGTCACTTTCCCGGTTCCCAACGATCCGGGTTCGGGCGTGCCTGATTGCTGCGTTCCGCGCTGGGACAGGAACCCGGAGAGAATAATGATCGACACGAACGGCCTCGCGGGCACAACGGCGATCGACGTCACCTCGGACGTGCCGCTTTCGAATATCACAGGGCCCCTGGATTTCACTTTCGGCGATTACAAGATCGACCCGGAATCTCCTCCCGTTGTGGACGGACCAAACCTCTCGGCACAGGCCGTCAGGGAAAAGGTTAGCGGAGAATTTACGGTCGGCAGCTTCAATATCGAGAACTTCACGAACAGCGAGAGCCAGCGAAGGAAAGCCGCGGCCGCTATCCGCACGATCCTGA
This sequence comes from Acidobacteriota bacterium, assembly GCA_024640445.1. Lineage (GTDB taxonomy): Bacteria > Acidobacteriota > Blastocatellia > Pyrinomonadales > Pyrinomonadaceae > Aridibacter. The sequence continues at coordinate 24,858 of JAHEEZ010000012.1, forward strand.
GGACGCCGGATATCCTGGGCGTCATCGAGATACTCAATCTGGCAAGCCTGCAGGCGCTCGCTCAGCAGATAAACGATGATGCGGTCGGGGCGGGCGATCCGAATCCCGGCTACACGGCGTACTTGATCCAGGCGCCGCTCGGCGGAACCCAGAACGTCGGTTTTCTGGTGAAGTCCTCGGTCCAGGTCGATTCGGTCACACAAGAACGCGGCGATGAAACTTTCATCAATCCCGCGACTATGCTCCCGGAACTCCTGCACGACAGGCCTCCGCTTGTCCTGCACGCAACGGTGAATCCGTTGACCGACCCGAGACCGGTCATCGTGGTCGTGAACCATCCTCGTTCGTTCATCGACATAGGCCTCTTGAACGCGACCGGCGAAAGAGTTCGCGAGAAGCGCAAAGCACAAGGCGAATCGATCGCGGGGCTTCTTCAGGAACTGCAGACGAACGATCCGGGAACACCAGTGCTGTCGGTCGGCGACTATAACGCCTACCAGTTCAACGACGGATACACCGACCCGGTCGCGACGATCAAGGGAACGCCGACCTCCGACGATGAAGTGGTGGTCGAGGAGAGTCCGGACCTTGTCGATCCCGACTTTGTGAACCTTACGGACGGGCTTTCGGCAGGCCAGCAGTATTCCTTCATCTTCGAAGGAACGCCGCAGGCGATCGATCACGTGTTCGCTAACACGGACGCTTATTCGATCGTTCAGGACTACACCGTTGCGAGGATCAATTCGGATTACCCAACGACGCCCGAATTCACAGATGTGACACGGCCGGAGGCGAGTTCCGATCACGACGCTCCGCTCGCATTCCTGAAATTCCCGCAGAGGGCGACAACGACCTCCGTTTCGAACGTCAGTGTCACCTACAATTCAGCGGGTCAAAACGTCGATCTCACGGCGAACGTATCGGCGAACATCAACACCGTGAATGAAGGGACTGTGAACTTTACGGTCACAAACCAGGACGGTTCGGTCATTATCGGTACCGCCGGTCCTGCCGCTGTTTCCGGTGGAAACGCTTCGGCAAGTTTCTTCCTTCCGGGATCGGTGCTTCCGCAGCAACTGAAGATCACCGCGGATTTCAGCGGAGGGGATACGACGTTGCCAAGTTCCGGTACGGGAGACCTCAACATCAGCTATGCGGTCTGCCTTCTTTACGACCCGACAAGAGTGAACAAGATCGGGTCGACGATACCGGTCAAACTAAGGCTTTGCGATTCGAACGGGATCAATTTTTCCGGTGAGGGAATTGTGGTCACCG
>JAHEEZ010000013.1 GCA_024640445.1 Acidobacteriota bacterium
CACGTTGACAAAAAGTCGCGCGAACAGTTCGAGATCAGGACGCACAAGCGCCTGATGGACATACTCGATCCGACCGCCGAAACCGTCGATGCGCTGATGAGGCTCGACCTGCCGGCAGGCGTGGATGTGGAGATCAAGGCCTTCGGCACCTAAGCCGCAGAGGACTTTAGGAATTTGAAGATCTTACCGGAAGCGGGGCGCATGTCCCGGCTTGCCGGAAAGAGGTCGCTAGCGACCAATCACGAATATGATTAACGGAATCATCGGACGAAAACTTGGAATGACGCAGCTCTTCTCTGAGGACGGAACGGTAACCCCGGTCACCGTCATCAAGGCGGGTCCTTGCGTCGTCGTGCAGAAGAAGAGCGCCACCGGACGCGACGGCTACAACGCCGTCCAGCTCGGGCTTGTCGAAGAAAAGCCCGTCAAGCTGAAAAGGGTCACGAAGCCCATGCGCGGACACTTCGAGAAGACCGGCGGCGGTCTTCCGCCAACCCGCATTCTTCGCGAGATTCGATTGAACGGCGAACCTGAGGCCGAGATCGGCGAACAGGTAAAGGCCGACCTTTTCAACGACGGAGATTCGATCGAAGTGGTCGGAAAGTCGAAAGGCCGCGGGTTCGCGGGCACGATCAAGCGTCACAACTTCAGCCGCGGTCCTATGACGCACGGTTCAATGAACATCCGCCGGCCCGGATCGATCGGCCAGTCGGCGAGCCCGTCGAGGGTTCTGAAAGGTACAAAGTCGTCCGGACATATGGGTGATGACCGGGTTACCGTCAGGGGCCTTACGGTCGCAAAGGTTGACGCGGAGAACAACCTGATCATGATCCGCGGCGCGGTTCCGGGACCCAATGGCGGTCTTGTAGTCGTTAAGAAGTCAGAAAGACAGAGAGGCTAGACGGATCGGGGGACCGGTTCCCTCGCCGCAGGCCGAAGATTGGATTTTGAGGTTAAGAATATGCCTTCCGTAAAGGTTCGCAATTTGAAGAACAAAGAGGTCGGAGAGATCAATCTGCCCGATGAGGTGTTTGGCGTAGAGCTGAACGAGGGATTGATCCACGCGGCGGTCAGGAATTACCTGGCCAACGCCCGGCAGGGTACGTCGAAGACGAAGACCAGGGGCGATGTCCGCGGCGGCGGCAAGAAGCCCTGGAAGCAGAAAGGCACAGGCCGTGCCCGAGTCGCTTCGATCAGGTCTCCGCTTTGGCGCGGAGGTGGACGCGTTCACGGGCCCGTTCCCAAGGACTGGTCCTACAAGATGCCGAAGAAGATGAGACGCGGCGCGCTCAGGTCGGCGCTTTCTGAAAGGCTGAGGGAGGGCAATCTCTTCGTGGTCGAAGATATGAAGCTCGACGGCACAAAGACGAAGGGATTCGTCGATGTAATGGCCAAACTCGGTTTCTACGACGGCAAGAAGCAGGCGAAGACGCTTCTAGTGGATTCGCTCGACAACCGCGACCTGATTCTATCTTCGAGAAATGTGCAGAAGACAAAGGTTGTCAACAGCTACGGCGTTAACGTTTATGACCTGATCTATCACGAAAAGATCGTTATTTCGAAGGGCGCTGTCGAGGAACTGGCCACGATGCTGGACCCGAACCGTGAAAAGAACGTAAAGGAGGCCGCATAGAATGAAAATACCGATGAACGTTTGGGAAGTGCTCAAGGCACCCGTCGTTACTGAGAAATCGGTACTGCTCAAGGAAACCGCCTCAACCACGGACGCGGTGCAGGTGCTCACCTTCAAGGTTGCCAAGCAGGCGACGAAGGACGACATCCGCAAGGCTGTCGAAGAGATCTTCGGTGTGAAGGTGGCGAAGATCCGGACGATGCATTACGAAGGCAAGATGAAGCGGCAGGGCCGTTTCGAGGGAAAGCGGTCGAGCTGGAAGAAGGCGTATGTGACGCTAAAGGAAGGCGAACCGCTGGTCGATTACGCGGAAGCAATCTGATCAATGACCATTGATCAATGATCAGGGATCAATGGTTCAGATAAGCCCGGATCCGGATTGCGAGACTGCATTAGAGAGTAACTGCGATTCGTCAGATTAGACCGATCACTGATCGATGATCATTGATCACTGACCAATGAATTATGGCTATCAAGAAAGTAAAACCGACATCACCGGCGAGGCGCTATCAGACGTTTCTGAAGCGCGAACAGCTGACAAAGGGCGCCGAGCCCGAGAAGTCGCTGCTTGAGCCGAAGAAGAGGATCTCCGGACGCAACAATGACGGCAGGATCACGGTCCGCCGAAGAGGCGGAGGTCACAAGCGCTTCTACCGGATCATCGATTTCAAGCGCGACAAGACGGGGATCCCAGGACGTGTTTCGCAGATCGAGTACGATCCGAATCGTTCGGCTCACATCGCCCTGATCACGTACGCGGACGGCGAAAAGAGGTACATCCTCGCGCCGGCGAACATCGAGGTCGGACAGTCGATCATGAGCGGTCCCGAAGCCGATATCCTTCCCGGAAACGCGCTTCCGATCGTGAATATCCCGCTCGGAACCGAGGTGCACAACATCGAGATGCGACCCGGAAAAGGGGGCCAATTGGTCCGTTCGGCGGGTGGATACGCGCAGGTTGTCGCAAAGGAAGGCAAGCACGCCCAGCTCAGGATGCCGTCCGGCGAGGTCCGCAAGATCCCGGTGGTCTGCATGGCGACCGTTGGAATGGTCGGCAACCGTGAGCACGAGAACGTTTCGCTCGGAAAAGCCGGTCGCAAGCGCTGGATGGGCAAAAGGCCGAAGGTCCGCGGTGTCGCGATGAACCCGGTCGACCACCCGCACGGCGGTGGTGAGGGCAAAACCTCCGGCGGACGTCATCCGGTAACGCCCTGGGGCGTTCCGACGAAGGGTTACAAGACGAGGAAGAACAAGCGTACGCAGAACATGATCGTTCGCGACCGCAGAAGGAAATAGGTTTACATCCGCCGGTACGCCGGCCGTGTAAGAAGATTTATCGGATAAAAGACTATGCCACGTTCAATTAAGAAAGGGCCATTCATTGATCTGAGCGTCCTTAAAGTGCTCAGGAAGATCCAGGACAGCGGTGCGAAGCCGCAGGCGATCAAGACCTGGTCGCGCCGTTCTACGATCACCCCGGAAATGGTCGGTTTGACCTTCGGGGTCCACAACGGCAGGCGCCATATCCCGGTTTATGTTACCGAGAACATGGTTGGCCACAAGCTCGGCGAATTTTCGCCGACAAGGATGTTCAAAGGTCATCCTGGTACCAAGGCCGAGAAAATGGCTCGCAGAAAATAGCTGTGAATTGACGCCATGTGACCGCTGAAGGCGGCGCGGGCGGTAAGACGGTTTACAAAGAAAATGGAAGCTATAGCTAAAGCAAAATATCTGAAAGGTTCGCCGAGAAAGGCCAGGCTCGTGATCGATCTGGTGCGCGGCAAGAACGTTTCGCACGCGCTCGCGATTCTCAAGTTCACGAACAAGCGTGCGGCGGACCCCATAGCGAAATGCATCCGTTCGGCGGTCGCAAACGCGACCTACAAGGCCGAGCAGGAGAACATCGCGATCGATCCGGACGATCTTTGGATCAAGTCGTGCTTCGTCGACATCGGCCCGACCAAGAACCGCCGCAGGCTCAGGCCGGCGCCGCAGGGAAGGGCGTTCTTCGAGCGCAGGCACTTCTGCCACATCACGATCGAATTGACGAGCGAGGCTCCCGAAGTTAAGGAAGGGCCGGTCAAGGCAAAGTCGGGCGGCAAGAAGAAAGCGGCCGCTATGCCCGCCAAGGGCGCGGCGAAGGCGGAGACCTCGGACAAGGCGAAGAAGGCGGAGAAAGCCGAGGAGCCCGCAGCAGAGGCAAAGGCCGAGAAGAAGGCGGCCAAGCCGAAGGCCGAGAAGAAACCGGCAGCGAAGAAGCCGGCGGATGAGACTCCGGCTGAAGAGAAGAAGGCTGAAGCCCCCGCGGAGAAGAAGGAAGCCAAGACTGAGGCTCCCGCGGCAAACGAAGAGAAGAAATCAAAGGACGCTGCTGACAAGAAGGAAGCGTCCTCGGAAGAAGAATAGACCGGACACCGGAGTTCAAAGGACTTATTTATGGGCCAGAAAGTACATCCATACGGATTCAGAGTCGGATACAACAAGGATTGGCACTCGCATTGGTTTGCGAAACACGAATTCGCCGCATTCCTAGCCGAGGACCTCTCGCTCAAGCGCGAGCTCAAGAAGAAGTTCTCGGGAGCGGGCGTTTCGCATATCGACATCGAGCGTGCCGCCAATCGCCTGAAGATCATTATTTACACGTCCAGGCCGGGGATCATCATCGGCCGCAAGGGAACCGAGATCGAGAAGCTCAAGGAAGATCTTTCGTTCAAGACCAAGCGTGACGTGATCATTTCGATCCAGGAGATCCGGAAGCCGGAACTCAATGCCCAGCTTCAGGCGGAGAAGATCGCATACCAGCTCGAAAAGCGAATCGCATTTCGCCGCGCTATGAAGAAGACGATGGAAGAGTCGCTTCGTTTTGGTGCCGAAGGTATCAAGGTGATGTGTGCGGGCCGCCTGAACGGCGCCGAGATCGCGCGAACCGAATGGTCGCTCCAGGGACAGCTTCCGCTTCACACACTGCGGGCGGACATCGATTACGGTCTGGCCGAAGCGCATACGACGATGGGGATCATCGGCGTCAAGGTCTGGATCTACAGAGGGGAGATCCTGGATCCGAACGCGAGCATGGCTCGCGGAACGAACACCGACCCGATAAACGAACCGAAGATGAAAGACGGCGGACGAAGAGGCCGCAGGCCGCGCCGCCGAGACGAACGCTAGATAGAGCGAACGAAGAGATCAAGAGGAATAAGCCATTATGTTGATGCCGAAGAAGGTCAAGTACCGAAAGATGCAGAAAGGCCGTATGCGGGGCAAAGCCCACCGCGGCAGCAAGTTGAATTTCGGGGATTTCGGTCTGAAAACTCTGGAACCCGGTTACATCACGGACAGGCAGATCGAGGCCGCACGTATTGCGATGACAAGGCACGTCAAGCGCGGCGGAAAGATCTGGATCCGAATGTTCCCCGACAAGCCGATCACGAAGAAGCCGGCTGAAACGCGTATGGGTAAGGGAAAAGGCGCCCCGGATCACTGGGTTGCCGTCGTCAGGCCCGGCAGGATCCTTTATGAGATCCAGGGAGTTGACGAGGAACTCGCGCGCGCCGCGTTCAGGCTTGCCGCGCAAAAGCTTCCGGTCAAGACCAAATTCGTAACGCGTGCCGACCTTGAGGGAGGGATCGTTTAGAAATGAAACGGAAAGAACAACTGGAACAGCTTCGCAAGATGGATCTGCCCGAGCTTAAGGAACAGGCTGATGCTTTGAAGGAATCGCTCTTCAGGCTCAACTTCAGGAAATCGCTCGGCGTCGGCGAGGTAGTCTCTGACATACGCCGCGAGAAAAAGACGCTTGCTCGCGTTTACACCCTGATCGAAGAAAGGGAAGCAGCGGCGAAGGCCGAAACTAACTAGGTTGGAATAACGAAGATGCCAAGAAAGAAGAAAGAAGAAACGGTTGAAGAGACCCAGGCCGAGGTGACCGCCGAAACGGCGGCCGTGGAAACGGAAGCGCCTGTGGTGGAAGCGGCGGCGGAAGAGAAGCCGAAACGCTCTGCCAAGGCGAAAGCCGAACCGAAATCGGATGCGCCTGCGGCAACCGACGCGGGAGCGGACACGCGCCACAAGCGAGCTGAAAGGATCGGCGTAGTGTGGTCTGACAAGATGACCAAGACCGTCGTCGTCCGAGTGGACCGGCTGGTCAAACACCCGATGTACAGGAAGTACGTCAAGAAGCGCAAGAAACTGATGGCTCACAACGGGATCGGAGCCGCCGAGGGTGACAAGGTGAGGATCGTGGAAACACGCCCCCTTTCGGCCAGAAAGCGCTGGCGTGTGGTTGAGATCATTCAAAAGGCAGTAAGGTAACACGGCGCGGGACCCTTGTTCGTAGTGACCGACAACATGCCCAGTGCCGGGCAAACGGAGTAGAAAGCAATGATTCAGATGCAGACCACCTTAATGGTGGCGGACAATTCAGGCGCCAAACGGGTGAAGATGATCATGCCGATCGGCGGTTCAACCGGTAAGACGGCGACCATCGGCGACAAGATCAAGATCACGGTCAAAGAGGCCTCGCCGGACGGAACCGTCAAGAAAGGCAAGGTCTACGACGCAGTGGTCGTCAGGACCCGCAAGGAGGTCCGCCGCAAGGACGGAACGTACATTCGCTTTGACGAGAACGCCGCGGTCCTTATCAAGGAAGATGGAACACCCATCGGGACCCGTGTATTCGGCCCGGTCGCCCGCGAACTTCGTGAAAAGAACTTCATGAAGATCGTGTCGCTGGCTCCGGAGGTTATTTAAGATGATGAAGCAGAACAAGAAAGGAACTGTCAGATCCAGGATCAAGCGCGGCGACGAAGTCGTTTTCATCGCCGGCAAAGAGTTCAACCGGTATGAAAAGGGAGCGGACGGCAAAGCCGCTCGCGTCCCGTACCGTGGAAAGGTCATCGCCGTTGATCCGCGTGCCGGCAAGGTGAAGATCGAAGGCGCGATGATGGTCAGCAAGCATCAGAAGCCGGTTCCCCAGATGAACATCGAAGGCGGCATCAAAAAGCTCGAAGCCTGGGTGGACAGCTCAAATGTGTCACTGATCGATCCGGAAACCGGCAAGCCGACGAGGGTCAAGTTCGAAGACAGGGACGGAAAGAAGGTTCGGGTAGCCAAAAGCGGCGCCGTGATCCCCGAGCCGGCCAAATTCGTCAAGACCGAAAAGGCAGCCGAAGAAGCGGCGGCTGAAGAGCCTGCGGCGGAAGCGGAAGAAGAGAAAGAAGAGAAAGAATAGAAGAGTTCGAGGCCTGGTAACGCCGCCCTTCCAGGGTGAGGCGGGTCCCAGGCCGAAGATGAGGAGAAACTCTGAGAGATGGCAAGATTAAGGGATAAATACAAGAACGAAGTGGCTCCGGCCCTTGCGAAGGAGTTCGACATCAAGAACCCGATGGCGATTCCCAGGCTCGAGAAGATCGTGGTCAATATGGGTATCGGCGAGGCGATCACGAACTCGAAATTGCTCGATACGGCTGTTGAGGAACTAAGGCAGATCACCGGGCAGCAGCCTGTGATCACGAAAGCGAAGAAATCGATCGCCGCGTTCAAGCTCAGGGAAGGTATGAGGATCGGTGCGATGGTCACTCTCAGGGGAGACCGCATGTACGAATTCCTCGACAGGCTGATCTCGGTAGCGCTTCCGCGCGTGAGAGACTTCCGCGGAATCTCCGGCAAGGCGTTTGATGGCCGCGGAAATTACACGCTCGGGGTCAAGGAGCAGTTGATCTTTCCGGAGATCGACTTCAACAAGGTGGACAAGATGCGCGGGATGAACATCTCCATAGTCTCGACCGCCGGTAATGACGAGATGGGACGCTCGCTTCTCAAATCGCTCGGGATGCCTTTTAGACAGAACTAGGACCGCGGCCCCGGAACGGGGCGGAAAAAAATTGATATGGCTAAAGTCAGCAAGATCGTAAAGAACGAGAAGAGAAAGAAGATGGTCGCCCGCTACGCGGGCAAGCGCAAAGCGCTCAAGAAGATCATCAACAATCCGGAATCGACACCGGAGCAGATCGACGAAGCGGTTATCAAGCTTCAGAAACTACCCAGGGACGCGAGTCCGATCAGGGTCAAGAACCGCTGTTCGCAGACCGGCCGCCCGCGCGGCTATCTGAGGAAGTTCGGTGTTTCCCGTGTCGCATTGCGCGAACTGGCGCTTCAGGGTCAAATCCCCGGAGTCGTCAAGTCGAGCTGGTAAGCCCGGTTTTCGATACGGCCGCGGCCCAAGGGTAAATCGCGGTGCGTCGGGATCGGAAAAAAAGATCCACAGACCTTTTTGTACGGAGTAGAAATTAGTAATGACAGACCCTATCGCAGATATGCTCACCCGGATACGCAACGCGATCGTTGCGAAACATTCGCGTGTGGACATTCCCGGATCGAAGCTCAAAATCGAGGTTGCGAGGATCCTGAAGGAAGAAGGCTACATAAACAACTATGTGACCAAGGGCGACAAGCCTAAATTCACCATCAGGATATTCCTTCGCTATGACGCAAAGGGCGTTTCCTCGATCACTCACTTGTCGAGGGTTTCGCGTCCAGGCAGGCGCGTTTACGTCGGAGCGACGCAGGTCCCGAAGGTCCTCGGCGGCTACGGGGTGAACATCATCTCCACCTCCCGCGGACTAATGAGCGGGAAACAGGCTCGCCTCGCAAACGTTGGCGGCGAGATTCTGGCGAACATCTATTAATCCGCCGGGAAGCGGATGGGGCGCCGAATGCGTTCCGAGCAGAGGTAATTATGTCGCGCGTAGGAAAGAAACCAATCGAATTGCCGTCCGGTGTGACGGTCACGGTTAAGGAAGACGAGGTGGAGGTCAAGGGCCCGAAAGGAACTCTCACGACCCCGATCCCGAAAGGCATCGAGTTCAAACTCGAGGAAGGGGTGCTGACGGCTGAGCGCGAGAGCGACGAATACGCCGCGATGCACGGCCTCGCGCGTGCTCTCGCGAGCAACGCTGTCACGGGTGTAACGGAAGGCTTTTCCCGGCAGATGGATGTGGTCGGCGTCGGATACAAAGCCGAGGTGCAGGGCAAGAAGTTGCTCTTCGCACTCGGGTATTCGCATCCGATCGAGTATTCCCTGCCTGACGGAATTGAAGCTTCCGCCGAGAGGGTGCCCTCAAAAGCGTCGATCAATCAGTACCAGACGACACTGACGCTGAGCGGCATCGACAAGCAGCTGCTCGGGCAGGTCGCCGCGGAGCTGGCGCGTCTTCGCAAACCTGACGCCTACAAGGGCAAGGGCATTCGTTACGCCGAAAGGTTCTATCGTCTGAAGCAGGGTAAGACCGCTTCCTAAGGATGTGATTCGGCGCGCCGGCGGACCAGGTCCGCGACGGCGGCGCGGAGAGTTGAGATATGGCAAACAAGAGCAGAGCAGATATAAGGCGCAGCGTTCATTCCCGTATCCGGAAGAAAGTGCGCGGCACCACCGTCCGGCCGAGACTGGCGGTTTACAGAAGCACCAATCACATTTACGCGCAGGTTATCGACGATTTGTCCGGCAAGACGCTGGCGTCCGCTTCAACGCTTGAGAAGGAATTCAAGGGCAAGACCGGCGGCAACATCGAAGCAGCGCAGGTGATAGGCAAAATGATCGCCGACCGCGCGAAGACCGCGGGCGTGGCTGAAGTCGTTTTTGACAGGGGCGGATACGTTTACCACGGAAGGGTGAAGGCGCTTATCGACGCCAGCCGCGAAGCGGGACTGAACCGCGACGGAAACGGCGCGTCGGCGAAACCAGCCGGAAAGGAAGCGAAGGCTGAAGAAGCGGCACCCGCGGAAAAGGCGGAGCCTGAAGCGAAGTCGGAAGAGGAAGCGAAATCCGAAGAAGAATAACTAAACGATGAACAACAAACACAGAATTTCACCGGACGGACTCATCCTTAAAGAGCACCTGATCTCCATCAACCGCGTGACCAAAGTGGTCAAGGGCGGTAAGAACCTCTCGTTCGCGGCATTGATGGTCGTCGGTGATGAGGCCGGTCACGTCGGATTCGGAACCGGAAAGGCGAAAGAGGTCCCGAGCGCTATCAAGAAGGCGATCGAATCCGCGAAGAACAACCTGATCAAGGTGACGCTGATCGAAAACACCTTGCCGCATGAGATCCTTGGCCGCTACGGAGCCGGAAAAGTACTTATCAAGCCTGCGTCGGAAGGTACGGGTGTGATCGCGGGCGGAGCGGTACGCGCTGTCATGCAGGCGGTCGGCGTGCAGAATGTCAGGACCAAGATCCTCGGCAGCAACAATCCGCACAACGTCATACGCGCCACCTTTGACGGCCTCCTGAAGATGAAGGACCCGTTTGAGGTAGCCCGCCTGCGCGGCAAGCAGGTTGAGGAACTTATGTAGCATTGACCGCGGCGATCCGCGGAACGGTGAAGGATATGGCAAAGAAAGATTCAGAGAACAAAGGCGGAACGATCAAGATCCAGTATTACAAGAGCTCGATCGGCTATCCGGAAAAGCAGAAGGCGATGGTCAGAGGGCTCGGTTTTTCGAAGCTCAACCAGATACGGGAGAAGCCCGACAACGCCTCGATGCGAGGCGTTGTGGCGAAGATCCCGCACATCCTCCGCATCGTCGAATAGTTCCAGTTTACCGATCGGCGGCCTGTGTGCCGCCCGAACAGATATTCTGAGGAAAGAAAATGGCATTATCACTTAATAATCTGAAGCCGCCGGCGGGTTCCACGCACAAGAAGAAACGCCGCGGACGCGGTCCCGGGTCCGGAAACGGCAAGACCGCCGGAAGGGGCCACAAGGGCCAGAAGTCGCGCTCGGGTTACTCTCGCAGGGCGGGTTTTGAGGGCGGACAGATGCCGCTCCAGCGCCGTCTGCCGAAGCGCGGGTTCACCAACATATTCAAGAAACTGTGGATCGAGGTCCGTCTCTCGACGCTCGAAGAGAACTTCAGTTCCGGCGACGATGTGACGCCGGAGGTTCTGCACGAGCGCGGCCTGATCAAGAAAGCGAAGCACGACCTGGTCATTCTCGGAAATGGCGAGGTCACCAAGAAGCTCAATATTTATGCGCACCGCTTCACGAAATCCGCGAAGGCCAAGGTCGAAAAGGCCGGAGGAATTGCCCATCTGATCGTACGGTCGGCGGATGTTGCGGAAACGGAAGAAGGCCCGGCGGCTGAATAGCGACGGGTGCGGGTCCGTTTGCGGGATGCGGTTCCGCCCGGAGCGGACTGCATAAAGACAGGTTGAGAGTATTATGGATAAGTTTTTTGCCGCAGTTCAGAATATCTTCAAGGTCCCCGAGCTGAGGAAACGCGTGATGTTCACGCTGATGCTGCTCGCGATCTACCGGCTCGGTTCGCACATAACGATGCCGGGGGTCAACGAAGAGCGTCTGGCCCAGGTCTGGCAGGCGGTGAGCGGAACCCTGCTCGGGATCCTCGATATTTTCTCGGGCGGCAACTTCCGGACGATCTCGGTTCTCGCCCTCGGCGTGATGCCATATATCACGGCGTCGATCATCATGCAGTTGATGCCGGTTCTATACCCACAGCTGAAGAAGATCCAGGAAGAGGGAGAGGTCGGACGGCAGAAGATGAACCAGTGGACGCGCTACCTGACGGTGGTGCTTTGCTCGGTCCAGTCGTTCTTTATTGCAACGTGGCTTCAGTCGAACGGCGTTATCGCGAACACCTGGTGGCTTTCGATGATGAGCGTCGTTACGCTTACGACGGGAACTATCTTCGTTATGTGGCTCGGCGAGCAGATTACCGAACGCGGTATTGGCAATGGCATCTCGCTGCTGATCTTCGCCGGCATTCTGATCCAGCTTCCCAGCGCGCTGACGCAGGTTTCTGCAAGGGTGTCGCAGGGCGACGCCCTACAGACGCTCGGCGTTCTGTTCCTGCTCGTCGCGCTGATCGCCCTGACGGCTTTGATCGTGTATATGGAATCGGCAAGGCGGAACATTGCGATCAGCTACGCCAGCCGCAGAGTGGGGAACCAGGTCTTCAAGGGTCAGGAGACCAGCCTGCCACTGAAATTCAACATGGGAGGCGTCATCCCGATCATCTTTGCGTCGTCGGTGCTGGCGATGCCGCAAACGCTCTTTTCGGCGATTCCTGCCGACCTTCAGAACCAGGACTTGTTTTGGACGAAGGTGCAGGTGTTCTTCAGCCAGTTTCGCGGCGGCGATCCGTACTACGAATTCGTTTTCATAGGCCTGATCGTCCTGTTCACATTCTTTTACATAACGATCATTTTCAATACCGATGAGGTCGCGGACAATCTTCGCAAACACGGCGGCTTTGTTCCCGGGATAAGACCCGGGGCGCCGACCGCGGATTACCTGAACACGGTGATGACGAGGCTGACGACCATCGGCGCGATTTATCTCGCGATCGTTGTGTTCATACCGCAGTTGATGCTCGCAGGCTTTAATGTGGGCCGCCTGCCGTTCATCGGGCAGACGCTGGATAATTTCTTTACAACGACGCCCGGCCTGCAGTGGGTCCCGACGGGTCTCGGTTACCAGTTCTTCTTCGGCGGTTCGTCCCTTCTGATCATCGTGGCGGTGGCGATGGACACTGTGGCGCAGGTTGAGGCGCAGCTCGTGATGCGGAATTATGAAGGATTTCTCGGCGCCGGTTCAAGATTGAGGGGTCGAAGGAGCTAGCCTTCGCGGAGTCGGTATGTTGAAGATCATAGTTCTGATAGGGGCGCCCGGGGCGGGCAAAGGCACTCAGGCAAGGCTGCTTGAGTCCAGGCTTGGAATACCCCAGATCTCGACCGGCGACATGTTCAGGGAGATGAAGGATGCGGACACGCCCCTCGCGCGCGAGGTCCGCGGGATTCTCGCATCGGGCATGCTGGTTCCGGACGAACTGACGTTCGAGATGGTCAAAGCGAGGACGGCAAGGGGCGATTGCAAAGGTACGTTCGTGCTTGACGGTTTTCCCAGGACGGCGGTGCAGGCGAGGATGCTTGAATCACTTTCCGCACAGCAGGGCAAACCCATTGAGGCGATCCTGGTGGATGTGCCGGCTGAGATACTTGAAAGAAGGCTTACAGGGCGGAGAAGCTGTCCCGAATGCGGAGAGATATACAATATCCATTTCAAGGCCCCTGAGTTGGCAGGTTTTTGCGATCTGCATCCTGAGACCGAGTTGTTTCAACGAGCGGACGACACCGCGGAAAAAGTGAGGGTGCGGCTGGAGACCTACGAAGAGAACACAAAGCCTCTTCTGGAATACTACGAGGGTTCGGGCAGGCTCCAGAGAATCGATGGCACACGCGAACCGGAAGAGATATACAAAGAGATGGAGTCTCTTGTCGGGTCCAGCGTCGTAGTCGGTTGAGCCCGCGGGTCTTCCCAAAAGGGGTTCTGTGTACGAAGCGAAAAGCGGTTTTTTTCGAAGACAATCCCAGCTTTTGCTGGGCAGACGAATGATCATTGCCAAGTCAAAAAGCGATCTTGAGAAAATGCGCGCGGTAGGCGAACTGATCGCGGGCGTGCGTGAAGCGCTCAGGGAGATGGTGCAGCCGGGCATCTCCACGCTGGAATTGGATGCCGCGGCCGAGAAGATGATCCGTGACGCAGGAGCGTATCCAACGTTCCTTGGCTATCACGGCTTTCCGTTCTCGATATGCGCTTCGGTGAATGAGGCTGTCGTGCATGGCTTTCCTTCGGAATACGAGTTGAAGGAAGGCGACATCTTTTCGATGGACATGGGGGCGACGCTCGAAGGCTTTGTCGGCGACACGGCGACCACTGTTCCTCTCGGTGAGATAACTGACGAACTGAAACAGCTTTTGAAAGTGACCGAAGAAAGCCTGCATCTTGGCATAGCCGAATGCTGGCCGGGCAACAGGGTAGGCGACATAGGCTGGGCGGTTCAGACGATCGCAGAAAAATATGGCTACGGGATAGTCCAGGGCTATACGGGACACGGGATCGGCAGGAACATGCATGAGGCGCCTCAGATCCCGAACTACGGAAGGCGTGGGACTCGGGAGAAGATCCGATCCGGCTTCGTCTTCGCGATCGAACCGATGCTGAACCTGGGGACCCCCGAAACGAGGACCCTTTCGGATGGATGGACGGTCGTAACCGCCGACGGCAAGCCGTCGGCTCATTTCGAACATACGGTTGCGATCACGAACGAAGGTCCGGAGATTTTGACTCTTACGAAAGAGCAAAAGCGGAAACTCAAGGAAACAAAGGGCGAATCAGCGAGCGCTTAACTTGAATGTCCGATAGAAACAGAGTAAGATTTATGGTTTGTCCAACCCGCTGAAGTTGGTCTTGAGTGTTATGTCAAAAGAAGAAGCAATAGAAGTGACGGCAACCGTGGTCGATACGCTTCCGAACGCCCTTTTCAAGGTGAAATTGGACGACAACAAAGACCACGAAGTGCTGGCTCACATATCCGGCAAGATGAGGAAGCATTTCATACGCATATTGCCGGGCGACAGGGTTCTTGTGGAACTGTCGCCGTACGACCTGAGCCGCGGCCGGATCACCTACCGTTACAAGTAAGAGTGGGTGGCGAACGGATCAAGGAGAGATAGGAATGAAAGTACGTCCTTCAGTTAAGAAGATTTGCGACAAGTGCAAGATCATCCACAGAAAAGGTGTGGTCCGTGTGATCTGCGAGAACCCGAAGCACAAGCAGCGCCAGGGATAAGTTTAGGAGCAGAGAGAAGATTATGGCTCGTGTAGCAGGAGTTGATTTACCGTTGCAGAAACGGTCTCAGATCGGGTTGACCTACATTTTCGGTATCGGAAAGGCGCGTGCCACCGAGATTCTGAACTTGGCCGATGTAGACATCAACACGAAGATAAGGGACCTCAATGAAGAGGAACTTGGTCGTATCCGCAGCATCATCGACGAACAGGGCGATGTTGAGGGCGATCTGCGCAAAAGGCGACAGATGGATATCAAGCGCCTGATGGACATTGGCTGTTACCGCGGCCTTCGTCACCGCAGGGGCCTTCCGGTCCGCGGTCAGCGCACAAGCACCAACGCGAGGACCAGGAAGGGTCCGAAACGCGCGGCGGTCGCTAAGAAGAAAGCACCGGGCAAGAAGTAGCGGTAGCGGGATATTTGGCGCCGGCGGGTATGTTCTCCGCCGAGGCGCGGGACTGTTGTCATCAATTAAGATATGGCTAAAGCGACCAAAGGAAAAAAGAAGGTTTACAAGAAGAAGGAAAAGAAGAACATCCCTTACGGGATCGTTCATATCGCCGCTTCTTTCAACAACACGCTTATCTCGATCACCGATACCGATGGTAATCTGATCGCCCAGTCTTCGGCCGGCGCGAAGGGATTCAGGGGTTCGAGGAAGGGTACGCCGTTCGCCGCACAGCAGGCTGCTTTCGATGTCGCTCGCAAGGCGCAGGAAGCTGGCATGCGCGAAGTTGAGGTCCGTGTGAAGGGCCCCGGCGGCGGACGCGAGTCGGCGATCCGTGCGATCAACAATTCGGGCATTCGCGTGACATCGATCCGCGACACGACGCCGATTCCGCACAACGGGTGCCGGCCGCCCAAAAGACGCAGGGTCTGACAACTGAAGGTTTCTTACAATTTTATTATCGAAAGGAAGAAGGGTGATCCGTTTCGGCGGATTGCCTGTAAACTTTTCCGTCAATAGGCATTGATTGGAGGCGAAAACTAACTAAATGGCTAGATATAGAGATGCGGTGTGCCGTCTGTGCCGCCGCGAAGGCGCAAAATTATTCTTGAAGGGCGACCGCTGCTACAAGCCGTCGTGCGCGATCGAAAAACGCGGCACCCAGGCACCCGGCCAGCACGGCCCGACTGCGCGGCGCAGGATGCTCCAGGGATACGGCGAGCAGCTGCGCGAGAAGCAGAAGGTCAAACGTATTTACTTCGTACTGGAAAAGCAGTTCCGTATTTACTTCCAGAAAGCTTCAAGGCAAAAAGGCATTACCGGTGAGAACCTGCTGTTCATGCTCGAGCGCAGGCTCGACAATGCCGTTTTCCGGTCGGGATTCTCGACTTCGCGAAGACAGGCTCGCCAGCTGGTGAATCACGGGCACATTCTCGTAAATGGGCGAAAGGTCGATATCCCTTCTTTCCAGGTGAAGGTTGGCGATGTTATTTCGCTGAAGCACACGACAACAAAGAATCCGCACGTAGAAGGTGCCTGGCAGACAGCTGTCGGACGCGGCAGGCCGCCGTGGATCTCCGCCAACGACGGCGAGATCACTGCGACCGTTTCCGATCTGCCGAAGCGCGAAGATATTGACGGCGAAATCAACGAGCAGTTGATCGTCGAGCTTTACAGCAAGTAACTCGGTTCCGTTGGCGAAGGAAAAACCCGCATAGCGGGTTTCCTTCGCTTTTCGGTGGTTTCAAAAATCTTTCATAAAAAAATATGACGCAAAATAACCATTGGACAAATTTTCAGATGCCGAGCCGACTGAACGTTGATTCCGAGACATTGACGGAACGCTATGGGAAGTTTTACGCCCAGCCGTTCGAAAGGGGCTTTGGCACGACCATCGGCAACTCCATCAGGAGGGCGCTGCTTTCGTCCATAGAAGGAGCGGCGATCACCGCTGTAAAGATCGAAGGCGTCGAGCACGAGTTTTCTTCAATCAAGGGCGTCACCGAAGACGCCACTGACGTGATACTGAATCTCAAGCAGGTTCCGATCACGCTCCATAGCGCCGAGCCCAAAACACTTACGATCAGTAAGTCGGGAGAAGGCGAGGTGACGAGCGCCGACATAGAGGGCGACGGAGACGTCGAGATCCTGGATAAGAGCATTCATATAGCCACCCTCAGCAAGGACGGTGAGCTGAACATAGAAATGCGCCTTAAGCGCGGTCGCAGCTACGTTTCGGCAGAGTTCAACAATGATGAGGACCTTTCGCTGGGCTATATTCCCATCGACTCGGTCCACACCCCGATCAAGAAGGTGAACTACAACGTCGAAAAGACCCGTCAGGGATCGAACACCGAGTACGACAAACTCACCATCGAGGTTTGGACGAACGGATCGGTGAAACCCGAAGATTCGATCGGGCTTGCTGCAAAGCTGGTCAAGGACCACATGTCCATCTTCATCAATTTTGAAGAGGATGAGGAAGAATTCGCGTACGAGGACATCGCGCGTCCCCCGCTTCTCAGGAATGATCTTCTTGACCGTTCGGTCGATGAGCTCGA
The DNA here is from genome assembly GCA_024640445.1 of Acidobacteriota bacterium. GTDB lineage: Bacteria > Acidobacteriota > Blastocatellia > Pyrinomonadales > Pyrinomonadaceae > Aridibacter. The sequence continues at coordinate 16,791 of JAHEEZ010000013.1, forward strand.
ACTTTCTGTCAGGTCTTACAACTGCCTGAAGAATGCCGATGTGAGGACGATCCGCGATCTTATCCGCAGAAGCGAGAAAGATATGCTCGGCACGAAGAACTTCGGTAAGAAGTCGCTCAACGAGATCAAAGACCTCTTGCATGGCATGGGACTCGATTTCGGAATGGAGTTCGACGAGCAGGGTAATCCGATACCGGGAACGGGCGGACGCGACCTTTAATATCGGGGCCGGTTTTGCCGGCCGGCAATTATTTTCGTTGGTGAAAGGCGATGCGACACTTAAAAGCAAAAAGAAAACTTAACAGGACCTCGTCCCACAGGAAGGCCATGCTCAGAAACATGGCGACCTCGCTGATCAATTCAGACAAGGAATATATTGTGACGACGGTCGAGAAGGCGAAGGAATTGAGGCCTTTTGTGGAAAAAGCGATCACGCTCGCCCGCAAGGCACAGCACCTGGAAGGGGATGAGGCACCCGCGAAGGCGGTTCATCTGCGCAGGCGCGCCGCACAGTATTTCCACTCCGGGAACCAGAATTTCAAACGCGAACAGAGCAAGTTTGGAGGCAAGACGCGAGGTCCGGTCGAAAGGACGGCGGGAGTTAAGGCCGTCAAACGTCTCTTTGATGAACTCGGCGAGCGTTACAAAGACCGAAATGGCGGTTATACTCGCATCATTCGCATCGGAGAACGCCGAAAGGGTGACAACGCCGAAATGGCGGTGATCGAACTTGTCGACAATCCGCGCGAGCTGGCGGCGAAACAATAACTACCAGGAGCGGAGAATATGGCTTCAGCAACCCAGAGAGAAGACGACGAAAAGGGAACCGGAAGCGGCACCCCTGTGAACGAGCCCTCACTCAACATGGATGAACTGAGGGAACTCGCGCAGTTGGTCGACGAACACGGGTTTACGGAATTCGAGTTTGAGAACGAGAAGATCCGCGTGCGTCTGGGCAAGAACACTATCGCGCAGACGGTCGCGGCGCCTGTGAATCCTGCACCCGCATCCGCTCCGACGACTGCCACTGAACCGGAAGCTCCCGTCGATGAGGACGAAGGTCTGCACAAGATCACGTCGCCTATTGTCGGAACATTCTACAGCTCACCGTCTCCGGACAAACCGCCGTATGTCAAGGAAGGCGATATGGTGTCTTCTGACACGGTCGTCTGTATCGTAGAAGCGATGAAGCTTATGAACGAGATCCAGGCGGAGGTGTCAGGGGAGATAGTCAAGGTTTACGTCGAAAACGCCGAACCGGTCGAATTCGGCCAGCCTTTGTTCGGCATCAGGAAGTAAGAATTTGCAGCCGCGAACCACAGTGTTTCACGGATGATAGCCATCCGCGAAACGGGGTGTTTTGTGGCTAAACTTTTTTATGAGCATTCGCCAGATCAACAAAGTGCTGATCGCCAACCGGGGCGAGATCGCTTGCCGGATAATGTGGACGTGCAAGGAGATGGGCATCAAGACCGTCGCCGTGTACTCCGAAGCCGATCGTGACGCGTTGCATGTCCGGTTCGCGGATGAAGCGATCTGCATTGGCAAAGCATCTTCGGCTGAAAGCTACCTGAACATCCCCTCGATCATCAGCGCGGCGGAAATTACGAACGTCGATGCGATCCATCCGGGTTACGGATTCCTGGCGGAATCGGAAATTTTCGCTTCGATCGCCGGCGACTGCAACATTAAGTTCATAGGCCCACGTCCGGAGATCATCAAGATGATGGGCGACAAGGTCGAAGCGAGAAGGACGATGCAGGCGGCCGGCGTTCCCATCCTTCCCGGAAGTCCCGATCCGATCGCGAACACCGAAGAAGCGCTGAAGACCGCAAAAGAGATCGGCTTTCCCCTGATAATCAAGGCAGCGGCGGGCGGCGGCGGACGCGGAATGCGGATCGTGCGCAAGAAAGAAGAGCTTGAGAACCAGCTCGAGACCGCCCAGCAGGAAGCGCTTGCCGCGTTCAAGGACGGATCGGTCTATATCGAGCGTTACATCGAGCGGCCAAGGCATATCGAGATCCAGGTGCTTGCGGACGAGCACGGGAACTGCATCCACCTCGGCGAACGCGAATGCACGATCCAGCGGCGGCATCAGAAGCTTCTCGAGGAAGCCCCTTCGCCCGCGATCAGCCAGGAGCTTCGCGAAGAGATGGGTAGGGTCGCTGTAAAAGCCTGCAGGGAAATAGGTTATTCAAATGCCGGAACGTTCGAGTTCCTCCTTGACGAGGACGATTCGTTCTACTTCATGGAAATGAATACCCGAGTTCAGGTCGAGCATCCGGTGACCGAGATGGTCACACTCGCGGACATTGTGTTCAACCAGATCAGGATCGCGAAGGGTGAGGAATTGAGATACGCTCAGGAAGACGTGCAGATCGTCGGCCACGCCATCGAGTGCAGGATCAACGCCGAAGACCCGGTAACGTTCGTTCCTTCGCCCGGAAGGATAACGGCATTCAACATTCCTGGGGGACCCGGAGTGAGGGTTGACACAGCGGTCTATCCGGACTACGTCGTGCCGCCTTACTACGATTCGATGATCGCCAAACTCATCGTCCACGCGAGGACAAGGGAAGCGGCGATTCGTCGTATGAGGCGCGCCCTTGAGATGATGGTCGTTGAGGGTATCAAAACTACGATCCCGCTTCACATACGGATCATGGAGGACGAGAGGTTCCAAAGCGGAAAATTCTCGACCAAGTTCATGGAAGAATTCAACGACGGCAGGTGAATTGCCGAGTTGGCCTAAGTGGATGCACCGATTGACATTGACCCGTGGGGCATTCACAATAAACGCAACTTAAATCTTTTGCGGTTATCGGCTTAGGCAAGCCGGAGTTACTGCGATAAAGGAGAGATCATTTTTAACGAATTATGCCATCAGCTAAGGAAGTAAAAGAACAAGTAGTAAACGATTTCAAACTGCACGACGGTGACACGGGCTCATCCCAGGTCCAGGTCGCGCTTCTCACCCAGAGGATCAACGAGCTCACAGAGCATTTCAAGGTCCATAAGAAGGATAACCATTCCCGCCGGGGGCTGTTGAAAATGGTCGCCCGCCGGAGGAAGCTTCTGGATTATCTAAAGCGCCGCAACATAGGCGAATACCACGAAGTCATCAAGAGACTTAAGTTGAGAAGATAACAAACGGCCGGGTCACAGATCCGGCATGAAAGAATGACCTCTTCGAGTCAGTTCTGAAAGGGTCCTTTCGAAGAATTCACGGGAAGGTGCTGAACGTGACAGCAAAAATTGCCTCTCGTGAACGAGGACCGCTCTTAGGGTAGTTAGTAAACCGAAAGCGGCAGATATGCTTCACGGCATGAGCATCTGCCGCTTTTTCTTTGAGGAAAATCGTAGATGAAGAAACATTTGAAAGAATCGATAAAGCTTGGCGGCAAGAACCTGGATGTTGAGTACGGAAAGGTTGCCAAGCAGGCGGACGGCTCGGTAGTCATCCGCTATGGCGACACGATGGTCCTGGTGACCGCGGTCAGTGCCAGATCCCCAAGGGAAGGACTGAATTTCTTTCCGCTAACCGTTGAGTACCGGGAGTCCACCTATTCTGCCGGACGCATTCCGGGTAATTATTTTCGCCGCGAGGGAAGGCCTAATGAAAAGGAAGTCCTGACTTGCAGGCTCATCGACAGACCGGTAAGGCCTCTGTTCCCCGACGGATACAGGCACGAAACACAGATCGTTGCCACGGTCATTTCGGCGGACACCGATAACGATCCGGATGTGATCGCAATTACCGGCGCTTCGCTGGCGATGTACCTTTCCGACATCCCTTTCCATACGCCGATCGCGGGTGTGAGGATCGGCCTTTTGGATGGAAAGTACCTGGTCAATCCGACTTACGACGAAAGGCGTGAATCGGACCTGAACCTGATCGTTGCCGGAACTGAGGAAGCGATCGTTATGGTCGAGGCCGAGGCGAACGAAGTGGAAGAGAACATCATGGTCGAGGCGATGATGCTCGCTCACAAGGAGATCAAACGCCTTTGCCTGTGGCAGAAAGAGCTGTTCAAGGCCCTTGACATTGAAAAGCGCGAATATGAGGTCGCTAAGCTTGACGACAAGATGGTCGCGGCGATCGAGAAGAAATACAGCAAGAAGATGCGCGAGGCGCTCGATACTACAGGCGGCAAGGACAAGCTTGAGAGCTATGCCGCGGTCGATGCCCTTAAGGTAGAGATAGTCGAAAGTTATCCGGAAGACGATTCCGAAAAGCGTGCGATGGCTTCGAAGGTGTTTGGCTTCTTGAAAGAGAAGATCTTCCGCGAGGACATACTCGCCAACAAGCGCAGGCCGGACGGACGCAAGTTCAGCGAGATCCGTCACGTCTCGTGCGAGATCGGATGGCTTCCAAGGGTTCACGGCTCTGCGCTGTTCACCCGCGGAGAGACGCAGGCGATCGTCTCGACCACGCTTGGCACGAAATCTGACGAGCAATTCATGGACGACATAGAGACCGGCGAGATCAAGCGCCGCTTTATGCTCCATTACAATTTCCCGCCGTACTCGGTCGGTGAAGCAGGCCGTTTCGGCAGCACGAGCCGCCGCGAGATAGGCCACGGAAACCTGGCCCGGCGCGCGATCGAACCGCTTCTTCCCGATGAATCGGATTTCCCGTACACGCTCAGGATTGTTTCGGACATCACCGAATCGAACGGATCTTCGTCGATGGCTTCCGTCTGCGGCGGGGTGCTGTCGCTGATGGATGCCGGTGTGCCGCTCAAGAGGCCGGTTGCCGGAGTCGCGATGGGGCTGGTAATGGAAGGGAACCGTTATGCGATCCTCTCGGACATTGCCGGAGCGGAAGACCACTACGGCGATATGGATTTCAAGGTGACCGGAAGTTCAGAGGGCATTACGGCCCTTCAGATGGACATCAAGGTCGCGGGCATCAATGCCCAGATCCTTGTGGAAGCGCTTGAGCAGGCCCGCAAAGGCCGCATGCACATCCTTGAGATCATGTCTCAGGCGATCAGCAGTCCTCGCGAGGATATCTCGCCGTTTGCACCGAGGATCATCACGATCAAGATCCATCCGGACAAAATCCGCGACGTGATCGGCCCGGGCGGAAAGGTCATACGTTCGATCCAGGACGAGACCGGAGCCAAGATCGACATCGACGACGACGGCACCGTGAATATCGCGACTGCCGATTCGGCGGCTGCGGAGGCGGCCCTCGAACGCGTCAAGGCGCTCACTGCCGAGGCTGAGATCGGTGAGACCTATCTCGGCACGGTATCCAGGATCGTTGACTTCGGCGCCTTTGTTGAGATCTTCCCGGGCGTGGACGGACTGCTGCACATCTCGGAGATCTCCGAGCGCAGGGTTCGCGACGTGCGCGACGAACTGAAGGAAGGCCAGCAGATCATGGTCAAGTGCATCGGCAAGGAAGGCAACAAGATCAAGTTGTCCCGCAAAGCCGTGCTTCGTGAAGAGCAGGCACAGGAAGCAACCGGAGACTAGGCCCGCGCCGGATTCCGGATCTTATCGGTTGCCCCCGGCTTCAGCCGGGGGTGACTCAGTTCTTGATGAGGTTGATTCGGCGGGCTTAAGCCCGCCGAATCGGTTTTTGGGTTATCCCGTTCCCCCGGCTTAAGCCGGGGGCTACTGATGATGCCGCTCGCATCGGCATCGGAATTCGCTTATGTCGGCAAACAACATCGAAACTATCGTTAACCTCTCGAAACGCAAGGGATTTGTCTATCCCGCCTCAGAAATTTATGGCGGCCTCGGCAGCGCGTGGGATTACGGCCCGCTTGGCGTTGAGCTCGCAAACAACATAAAGCAGAGCTGGTGGAAGTGGATGGTCCACGACCGTGATGACATCGAGGGTATCGATTCTTCGATCATCCAGAATCGTCTTGTGTGGAAGTACTGCGGGCACGAGGAGACGTTCAACGATATGCTGACCGACTGCCGGACCTGCAAGAAGCGGTTCCGGGCTGACAAGCTTGAGGATTCGCAGTGCGAGATGAAGCCGTCGAAGCATCCTGGAGAAGCGGACCAGTGCGATCTGACCGAACCGAGGCCGTTCCTGACAATGCTCAGCACACGGCTCGGCGCCGTTGCCGACGACGAGGATTACGCCGCGATGGCGTACCTGCGGCCCGAAACGGCGCAGGGCATTTTCATCAATTTCGCGAACATCCTGACGACCTCCAGGCGTAAGCTCCCGTTCGGGATCGCGCAGGTCGGCAAATCTTTCCGGAACGAGATCACGCCCGGCAACTTCATTCTCCGAACGCGCGAGTTCGAGCAGATGGAGATGGAGTATTTCTGCCGGCCGGAAGCCGCGCCGGAGATATTCGAACAGTGGGTCGAGGCGTACATGGAATGGCTGACCGGGCTCGGGATATCGAAAGAGAATCTCTACCTTTACGAAGTGCCTGGCAAAGACCTCGCTCATTACTCCGCCCGCACGATTGACTTGATGTACCGGTACTTTCCCGAGCGTGAGGACGAGGACAAGCAGTGGGACGAGCTGATGGGTATCGCCAATCGTACGGACTTCGATACGAAGGCGCATTCGAAGAAATCGGTCGATGCGGAAGGAAACCCGCTCAATCCTGATTCCACTGACGATCTTTCGTACTTCGATCCGCACACCCAGGAGCGATTCTATCCGTATGTGATCGAACCGGCTATCGGAGTCAACCGCACACTGCTTGCGGTGATGATGGACGCCTACACCGAGAAGGAGACCGACCGCGGCGAGACGCGCGTGATCCTGAAGCTCGACAACGCTCTCGCGCCGATAAAAGCGGCGATACTCCCTTTGAAGAAGAATCACGATGGGATCGTCGAACTCGCGCACAAGATCAGGAAGGACCTTTCCGGTACGGTACGTTCCGTGTACGACGACACAGGCAGCATCGGAAAGCTGTACGCCCGGCAGGACGAGATAGGGACGCCTTTCTGCATCACGGTCGACTTCGACTCGCTCGACGACCAGACAGTGACCGTCCGCGACCGCGACACGTGGGAGCAGGAAAGGGTCGGCGTGGATCGCTTGAAAGAATTTCTCTCTGAAAGACTCTCGTAAGGAGACAGGAGACAGGAGACCGTGTGTCAGTAGCCCAAGCGTCAGCGCGGGCTCAATAATTCAGTACCCCGAGCGTCAGCGTGGGTCACAGTAAGACTATTCCGTTTAACCGTGGTTGACTCACTTTAACTCTTCAAGAATCCGCGTCATCCGCGAGATCCGCGGCAGAAACCCGTTGCGATGACAAGCACTCCCGAAAAAGTAATTTCGCTCGCCGAGCGCATACGCCGGGAAGGCGGGCGCGCGATGCTCGTAGGCGGGTGCGTACGCGACCAGATCCGGGGTGTCGAGACAAAGGACTGGGACGTCGAGGTTTACGGGATCCAGCCGGGCCGCCTGGAAAAGATCCTCGAAGAGTTCGGCGCCGTCAACACTGTGGGAGCCGTATTCACCGTCTTCAAGGTCGGAACTGATCTGGACGTCTCCATTCCTCGAAGGGAGCGCAAGACCGCAAAAGGCCACAGGGGATTCACTGTCGAAGGCGATCCGGACATGTCGTTCGAGGAAGCCTGCCGCCGCCGCGATTTCACCGTCAACGCCATTCTCAAGGACCCTCTCACGGAAGAGATCATCGATCCGTTCGACGGGCAGAAGGATATCGAAGCCGAGACCCTGGGAGCAGTCGATCCCGAGACATTTGTCGAAGACTCGCTCCGGGTGCTTCGCGCGGTACAGTTCGCCGCGCGGCTCGAATTCAAGATCGAACCTGCGACTTACGAACTGTGCAAAAAGATCGATCTCACCGATCTGCCAAACGAGCGTGTGTGGGGCGAGGTCGAAAAGCTGCTTCTGAAATCCGAAAGGCCCGGCGACGGCTTGAAGCTGATGTACGATCTCGGCGTTACGGATCAACTCTTCCCCGAGCTCAAGGCGCTGGTCGGCGTTCCCCAGGAACCTGAATGGCATCCCGAAGGCGATGTAGATGTACACACGATGCTCGTGGTCAACGAAGCCGCGAAGCTGATCGACGATCTTGCATATCCAAAGAAGTTGTCCGTGATGCTGGGCGCGGTGTGCCACGATCTCGGAAAGCCGTCCACGACCGCTGTAAGCGACGGAAGGATACGCTCGCTTGGTCATGACGAGGCGGGTGTCGAGCCGACCCTTTCATTCCTCGACCGCTTGAACATTCATTCGCTCGACGGCTATGACGTACGCGAACAGGTCGTCCAGCTTGTGCGTTATCACCTGAAGCCCGGCGAATTCTACAAGGTTCGCGATAAAGTGGGCGACGGCGCTTTCCGCAGGCTCGCGAGGAAGGTCGAACCAGATCTTCTTTATCGAGTGGCAAAGGCCGATTCGCTCGGCCGGAATGCCGAATGGGTCCCGCGCGAGAATTGGTTCGACGCGGAAGCGCAGGAGTGGTTCATCGAACGCGCGCGCGAGCTTGAGGTGGAGGAGAAAGGACCTCAGCCGATACTGATGGGCAGGCATTTGATCGAGATGGGACTTGCGCCATCCCGGGAGTTTGGCGACATCATTGACGCCGTTTTCGAAAAGCAGCTCGATGGAGAGATCACGACCACCGAAGAGGCGGTCGCCGAAGCCAGGCGGATCATCGGCGGAGGCGTCTGATCACCGATTTCCGATGTGCTAATCTCTAGCCTTTGAGTTGTTTCGACGGCTCCATACCCGGTTCGAAAGCCGACAAACCTCCGGAGAGATTAGGGATAAACCTAATCGCACGAAAACCCTATGCCGCATATTGAACTTAACGGGGCGAAGATCTGGTATGAGGACACAGGCGGCGACGGCGAGACGATCGTCTTCGGCCACGGTCTGCTCTGGAGCGGCCGGATGTTCGACGGCCAGGTCGAACGATTCAAAGGCCGATACCGCTGCATAACGATAGATTTCCGGGGACAGGGCAGGAGCGGGGTGACCGAAGGCGGGTACGATATGGATTCGCTGACGCTGGACGTGGTCGAGCTGATAAAGAAGCTGGATTGCGGTCCTGTTCACTTCGCGGGGCTTTCAATGGGAGGTTTCGTCGGACTACGCCTCGGCATAAGGCATCCGGAACTGCTCCGGTCGCTGATTATCATCGAATCCACCTCGGAACCCGAACCAAAAGAGAACCTCCTTAAATACAAAATGCTGAATTTAATCGCCCGCTGGCTCGGCTTCGGCCTCGTCGCCGGACAGGTGATGCCGATAATGTTTGGCGACAAGTTCCTCAACGACCCAGACCGGACCGAAATCCGCGCGCACTGGCGGCGGCGGCTTGTAGAAAATGACCGGATCGGCA
>JAHEEZ010000194.1 GCA_024640445.1 Acidobacteriota bacterium
AGGACCGGCTCCGCTCCGTCTCCGTGGCGAAAGAACATTAACGCTCCCGTAAACTCATCCCTGCGCGAAGTGGTTGTTTCAGGCTCGAGCGTCGAGTCGAAGTTCTCAAGTTTGAAAGCGGTGACAATAGGAACTGGTAACGGCCGTGGGATCGTAAAACTGAATGGCAAGTCCTATCGCGGAAAGATGGAGGTTTTCGTCAATTCCAAAGGCGGCGTCACGGTAGTGAACGTCGTTCCGATGGAAGATTACCTGCTCGGCGTCGTACCGTCCGAGTTGTCGCTGCCACAGGTTGAGGCGCAGAAAGCACAGGCAGTCGCCGCAAGAACTTATGCCGTGGCGAACACCGACGGATATAGGGAAAAAGGTTATGACATGCTGCCGACCGTCTGGTCGCAGGTCTACAAGGGAGTTTCGATCGAGACGAAGATGGGCACACAGGCGGTGATGGAGACACGAGGTGTCGTCGCAACCTATCAAAACAAGCCTATAAACGCGCTTTATACCTCGACCTGCGGGGGCCGAACCGAAGATTCAGGCAATATTTTCGAATTCAACGAACCGTATCTGAAGGGAGTCGACTGTTCTCTGGAAGGCCGCGAGCACTTCGATCCGTTCCTGGTGAGAACAAATCGCGAACCGGCGTTGATCAGAAACGAAGCGAATTACGATGCGGTGCGGCTAGCCGCAAAATACGCGGTCAATAACTACCTGATGGTAACAACGCAGTTTAGCGACGACTATTTCGAAGACCCTCCAACCGAAATCGAACTCCGAAGCTGGATTAACCAGCTTGGCGCAAAGTTCGGGAGGATACCGGCGCTGGTCGACCGCGAGTCGTCCCGCCCATTGAACCTCGCCAGACTTCTATCCTCGATGATCTATCCGCCCGACGAGGCCGATTCCGCCGACACTCTTATGTCCGAATCGGATATCGCATACCAGCTCTCTTTTCTCGACGCCGCCGAGGTGCCCAAGCGCGACCGTCCGATGCTTGCGGAACTACTTCGAGACGGATGGTTCTCGATCTATTCCGATCTCACGATCAAGCCTGCGAAACATTATTCAAGGGGCAAGATCCTGAGGATGATCGACAGTATTTACAGCAAGAAAAAATGGGACCTGGAATTTGAGACAGGGACGGCGAATCCGACCGAGGACGGCAAGCTGGTCTTGAAGGTAGGCAGATCCGACAAGGAGATCGAGGTGAACCCGAACCTGTTCCTCTTCCGCAAGTTCGGCGATTCGTTCTATCAGGTGAGGGAAACGGCGCTTGTCGGCGGCGAGACGGTTAGGTACAAGGCCAACGCCGCCGGACAGATCGTGTATCTGGAGGTAGAACCTACCGATAAGACGACCGTGGCGGAATCGATGTCGCCGTTCACATTCTGGCGTACGAATCTTTCGGCCGGCGCTGTCCGCTCCAGACTCTCGAGATACGTCAAGGGAATGGGAACTCTTATCGACATACGGATCAAAAACAAGGGCTTTTCCCGGCGAGCTACCGAATTGGAAATAGTCACGACCAGCGGTGTGCATTCGCTGAAAGGCGGAAAGATCCGTTCGGCTCTGCGGCTCCGCGAACAGCTCTTCGTTATGGACAAACGCTTCGACTCCAACGGACGAGTAACCAGTATTTCATTCACCGGACGGGGATGGGGGCACGGTGTCGGAATGTGTCAGTACGGGGCGTACGGGCTTGCGAAAATGGGCGTTAAGTACGAGAGGATCATAAAGCACTACTACACCGGAGTAGATCTGACAAAGGCTTATTGATGACGTTTTCCCGCAACCAAACCATCGGCGCCCTTATAATTCTTGCCGTTTTGCTGATCACTCTTTCATTTCGCTCGTGTTTCTGAGATCAGTGTTTAATCCGAGAGAGTCGCAGTACGTGTGGGCTTAACAGACAGTCAGGTACTGAACTCCGCTTTGCGCCCTTGCGGGAAATTCTTTCAATCGCCCGCTCAATTACAGTGAACTCGAAAAACCCGGAAAACTCCCGACCCAATAGTAATCCCATATTCGCCATCGTCGGCCCCACTGCTTCCGGAAAGACTGACCTGGGAGTGGAACTCGCCCTGCATCTTGGTAACGGCGAGGTCATCAACTGCGATTCGGTTCAGATATACAAAGAGATCGTGATCGCAACCGCGAAACCAACGCGGGAGGAAATGTGCGGGGTTCGCCACCACCTTCTCGATTACGTATCTCCTTATACTAACTACACCGCCGCCGACTGGGCACGAGACGCCTCTGAGAAGATCACGGAAATTGAATCAAGGGGAAATGTCCCGATCATCGTCGGAGGTACCGGATTCTACCTTCGAACTCTAAGAAGACCCTTGTTCGAGAGCCCGCCGACCAACCCCGCCCTCAGGGAACAATTCAGAGAGCTCCTTAAAGAAAAAGGAGCGGAAGAACTTCACTCGATGCTCAAAGAGGTCGACCCCGAATCGGCAGAGCGGATCCCTGTCCGCGACCACTCAAGAACGATCCGCGCTCTCGAAGTATTTCAACAAACCGGGAAGAAACTCTCCGACCTTCAGCCAAATCGAGATGAGCCCCCGGCATTCGCCGACCGTATCCGGGTCTTCGCGCTCGACCCGCCGCGAGAAGAGCTGTACGACAAGATCAACGCCAGGGCGCTTGTCCATTTCGAGAACGGTCTGGTCGAAGAGGTGAAAGCTTTGCTGGAAGAGGGAGTGCCGCCCGAGAGCAACGCGCTTGGATCCCACGGTTACCGTCGCGTTCGCGAATACCTAGCCGGAGAACGATCCCTCGAAAGCGCGATCGAAAAAACAGCACAGGACGTCAGAAACTATGCGAAGCGGCAAATGACCTGGTTTCGAAAGGAGGAAGGCGTGATATGGCTGAATGGCTTCGGTTCCGACCCTCGCGTCAAAGAGACCCTTTTTGACCGCGCCGGGTGTGGGAATTCATAAGTGCGGCCTTGCTTCCGCTAACAATCTTGTTCCTCTCCAAAATCTGTTATATTCTCTTCCTACTCAAAATGACCTGAATCAGTTGGAAGAAATTTATGGAAAAATCCAGTCCTCAGAATATCCAGGATGCGTTCCTGAACACAGCCCGACGGGAGAAGCAGGATGTTGTATTCCAGCTGTCGGACGGGAAATCGATATCCGGACGGATCAAGAGCTTTGATAAATTCTCCGTTCTAATAGACATTGACGGCAGCGACGTTCTCCTTTTCAAACACGCAATCACTACCGTCTCGGTCGAAAAAAAACAAGTCGAATTTCGGGTAACATATCTTGGAAGGAAAACTGATAACACTTGAGGGCATCGACGGAAGCGGTAAATCTACCCAGATGCGAATGCTTGCAGGTGATCTCCGTCTGCGGGGGCTCGATATCATAACTACCTGCGAGCCGGGCGGTACGCCGCTCGGTCGACGGCTTCGCAAAGCGTTCCTTGAGACCGAAGAACAGGTCGTTCCGCTTGCTGAACTGCTGCTTTTTGCGGCCGACCGCGCACAGCACGTCAATCTGCTCATCAAACCGGCGATTTCGGAAGGCAAGGTGGTTATTTCCGATCGATATGCCGATGCGACCTTTGCCTACCAGGGCGCGGGCAGAGGCTTTCCTGAAACCACAGTAAACGAGGTCATCAGTCTAGCAACTTCAGGCCTGAAGCCGGACCTAACGCTTTTCTTTGATCTCCCCGTCGAAAGGTCCCTGGCGAGAGCCCACGACCACGAAGGTGAGCATCGTGTCACGAACCGCATGGACCTTGAGACAAATGAGTTCTACACTCGCGTACGCGAAGCTTACCTAGGAATAGCGAAGGCGGAACCCGATAGATTCAAGGTCATCGACGCGAACCGCTCAATTGAAGAGGTCCACGCTGACGTTCTGGCGGTCGTGACTTCATTCCTTGGGAACTCGTCAGGCGGAGTATTGCAGGCACAGGGTGAAAGGTGAGTCCTGCCGACGGTTGTCCCGATGTTCGAAGATATACTTGGAAACGATAACGCAAAGAGACTCCTGACAAGGCTTGTTGAAGCTAAGCGGGTGCCGCAGTCGCTTATGTTTACGGGACGTTCGGGTGTCGGAAAGCGTCTTTTCGCGCTCGAGCTTGCGAAAGCATTTGTTTGCACTGACCGCTCCGGGCAGCTGCCATGCGGAGTTTGCTCACCTTGCCGGCGCGCTTCAAATTTCACCTATCCGAAGTCCGGCGACCGGGACGCCCACAAGGAGGTGATCTTCACCGGTCATCCCGACGTGGGAATGGTCATCCCCTACAATCAGACTATCTACATCGACGCTGTCAGGTCCCTTGAACGTGAAGCCAATTTCCGTCCGTTTGAGGCGCGCGCAAGGCTCTTTATCATCGACGATGCCGAGAAGCTGAGTTCGGTGAAGGACAATGCCGCAAATGCCCTTCTGAAGACTCTTGAAGAACCCGCGGAAACGACCCACATCATCCTCTTAACCTCCAGGCCTTTGCTTTTGCTCTCAACCATCCGTTCCAGGTGCCAGTCGGTTAGATTCGGACCGATCTCGAAGGACAAGATAGTCAGGCATATGACCGAGATCTTGGAGTACCCAAGTGAAGACGCGGCCCTCGTTGCGGGTCTTTCGCGAGGCAGTCTTGGAAATGCTCTCGGCACGGATCTCGACAAGTTCCGTCCGCTCAGAAAACAGCTTCTGGAAGTGATCACTCGCTGCAGCCGCAGGGACAGTTTCGCCGCGCTGCTTCGAACATCTGAAGAACTGACCGACCCAAAGGCCCGAGACGACTACGGTGAGAGCCTTCACATATTGCAGGCGTTGATCCACGATACATGGACCCTGCAGAAGAAAGACGGAGGCGAGATCGTGAACTTCGACCTTCGGCAGGAACTGACGGATATCGCGGCGTCCACGGACGGAAACAGGCTTGTAAGTTGGCTTTCAGAGATCGAACGCCTTCGCGAGAACCTGAATTTCAACCTGAACCGTAAACTGGCCACCGACGCGCTGTTTATGAGTATGGCGACGGGATAGGAAACTTGAACCTGGAAAGGAAAAGACGGTCTGATCGGTAACGGGTATTTCTTCAAATGTACCTGCTGCAGGTGACTGCCTTCGTATTTGAAGCGGGGGAATATCGGGGATAGAATTCTGCATTACTAGAGCGCGCACGAAGTATGGAAGAAAGCAGTTTCAAGAAACCTGAAAGGATAATGGCCGGGGTCGGCCTTGCCGGGCTTGCTGTCGGCAGTTTTGTGGTCGGATTCTTCGATCCCTCGAAGGCAGGATTTTTTCCCGGATGCCCGCTTCTGAAGATCACCGGATTTGCCTGCCCCGGATGCGGTCTGACACGCGGTTTTCATGAACTATTTCATGGCCATATGCTTACCGCTCTGGACTTTAACGCGCTCGTCCCGATCTACGCGATTGCCTTTTCATTTCTCGCCTTCTTGTTCATTTCGATCGCTTTCCGCGGCCGGGCTCTGAGATTCACGATCTTCACGCCCACGACACTCTATTTCTTCCTGGGCCTTTCGGCGGTCTTCGGAGTGCTGAGAAATATCCCCATCCATCCTTTGTCGATACTTTTTCCATAGCGCGAATACTACACGAAATTAAGATTCCTGGACTAATCTTCTGTTCCAAACTGGACTTTATCTTCTGCGGAGAAACCAAACTCGTTGAAGTAGTTGCGTGCGGAATGAAGAACGCGGACTATGCTAATTGTGTGGTCGTTGATCGCATAAAAGACCAGATACTTGCTGAATCCGCGGACGAACCAGACCCTTACGTGCTTCCGCGAGGCCGATTTGTGAATTCTTCCGATTCGCGGACTTCGCCCGATCAGCTTTATTGAATCTTCAACCGCATCAAGAAAGCGGATCGCTGCTCCAAAATTCTCCTTAGAGATAAACTCAGCAGATTCAGCGATATCTTCCCTGGCAACATTAGTAATTTCGATCAAGTTCACGTTTCATGATCGACCTTTCTTTCCCTTTCCCTTTCCCCGGCTTTAAGTGCTTCTTTCATCTCTATAAAGTCCTGGCTCGTCAGGGGAGTAACGTCAGTGTCTCTTAACCCCTCGACCACAAGACGTTCTATCCGCTTATCTTCCAGATAGTCCCGAATAATATCCCTGACAAAATCACTTGTACTTGCGAAATGACCGTCGGCGACTTCGCGCTCAACCTCGATCTTCATAGATTCCGGAAGTGATATGTTGATCGTTTTGTATGACATTTGGCTTTGCCTCGACAATTAGAGTAGCAAAATGACAGTTACTGTCAACCAATTTTCTCTTAAGAGCGAGGCTGACTTAACTTGGAAACCGACCCCTCTTCATCCTCCGAGATCGGATTCCTTTGCAAGAAGGTCAAAAACAAAAACGGCGCCGAAGCGCCGCCTGAATTCACCTGGAAAATGTATTAGCCTATCTGCACAAGAGGTTTTTCTTCTGCAGCCGGAACCGCGTCCTTTCCTTCCTTCCTGAGGATCTCGACCTCTTTGACGAATTCTTCGACGATATCCTCACCCGACACCCTTCGCATCGGCACGCCGTCCTTGAATATCATCCCGACCTGGCGACCGAACGTGACGCCCAATTGCGAATCGTGCGCCTCTCCCGGTCCGTTGACCGCGCAGCCCATTATTGAAAGGTGGAGCGGTTCTTCGACGTGCTGAAGCCTGCGTTCGATCTCAGTCACAATGCCGACAAAGTCATCGACCGCAAGCCGCCCGCAGGTCGGACATGCAACGACGGTAACCCCCCGGTTCCTGAGACCAAGGCTTTTGAGGATCTCCCAGCCGACCCTGATCTCTTCGTCCGGCTCCGCCGCGAGCGACACACGGATCGTGTCGCCGATCCCGTCGTAAAGCAGTATCCCTAGCCCCATTGCCGACTTGATCGTTCCGCCGAAGGGAGTTCCCGCTTCGGTCACACCTAGATGCAAAGGATAATCGACCTTTTCCGCCATGAGCCGGTAAGCCTCGACAGTGCGCTCGACGTCAGACGCCTTCAGCGAAATTATCGTGTTGCCGAAGCCCAGGTCCTCAAGGATCTTCACGTGCCGCATTCCCGATTCGACCATAGCTTCGGGGGTCGCCGTTCCGAATTTCTGCAGAAGGTCCTT
>JAHEEZ010000014.1 GCA_024640445.1 Acidobacteriota bacterium
ATCGTAATCTCCCCTTCCGACTCCCCGAGTGCCAGATTGTTCAACGTCACGGCGTCAGGATTCTCGTTTGAACTGACATTGGAACTGAGTATCTCGAACGTCGAAGGCACCGGTTCAAACGCGTGCACGGCACCTGATGTTCCAACCAGCTTCTGCATCAGGGTTGTATACCAGCCTATGTTAGCCCCCACATCAAGGCAGACATCGCCCGGAAGCACGATCGCGCGGACGATCTCAGTTATCGGCCTCTCATATTCACCCAGAAAGAACATCAGTTGCGACAGGTGGTCATCAAAGTTTACGCGCAAACTCCGTCCGTCACGGGTCGTGGCGACAACCTGTTTCGGCAATTCAGAAGCCAGTCTTATCCCCGCCTGAGCAAGCCTGTATTTACCTTTCCGGATAGGAGAATGGAAAGTGTAGAGGCGGATCAATTTCTGGATGGTCCCTAAGTCGTTGGTCACTAAGCGATTATCGCATAGTCAGGCACAGTGCCGAAGCAAGCTCAAAGCGCGAGACACCGCGCCTGAGAAATGTCTCGGGCGCGGTGTCTGCAAGAGTATTTGAAACTAACTTAGTCCGGGTAATAGATCCGAGGACGGCGTTTGTCCTTTGGATTTATTCCGTAAGTGTAAACCGCGCCAGCAGCGGCTCCCACACCAGCTCCGATAAGCGCTCCTTTCTTCCCGTCAAGGATCCCGCCGATTACCGCTCCGGCTCCGGCCGCGATCCCGATGTTGATCACGTTCCTGTGCCTGTCATAGACAGACCGGTTGCGGTAATAATAATCGTCGTAGTACGGGTCATGATAATACGGATCATTTGTCCGTGAACCGTTGTAGTACGGATCGTTGGTGTAAGGGCCGTTGTAATAAGGATCGTTGGTAGGCCTGCCGTTGTAGTACGGATCATTTGTCCGCCGGCCATTGTAGTACGGATCGTTACGTGCGGTTCGGTAGTAGCGGTCGTCCCTGTAGCGATTCTTCACCGCATTCTTGTATCGCTCTTTTTCGACCTTCCGGATGAATTTTGATCGTTCGCGATCGTATTTTCTGCGCTCCTTGATCCTCTGGGCGTAGCGCGAATTGCCGATTCCATTGCCTCTGCCGGGCTGAGCCTCGACATTGAGAGGCGCGCAAACCGCGAACGCCATAATGAGGGCAACAAAAGCCAAAATGCTCTTTCTCATAATTATCTTCCTTACCATTCAAAGATTTTCGAACACGGAGAGAACTGTGCTAGTTTTGGAGAGAGAAAGAGGAGAGTTGTACTGATGCATTAAATATAGGACAACGGCGGCTGATTCGCAAATCCTGCGGACCTTCGCTGCCGATCCGTCGGTATAGAGCTCCGGTGCAGTATGAAGTTCATAAGGTATTCAAAATTCAAAGGCTTCGACGTTTTTGGGATCGACCTTGGCTCGTTGATGCAGTCGCTTTCGGACAAGGTACTGGATTCCGGATTCCACGAGGACTACTGGTACACGAGGGAGCGTCGTCCGACAGATGACACGCTCGATGGTTTGCGCGAGGCCCTGTTAAGGGCGCTGTTGGAAAACGGCGTGCTGGATCCGATCGACGTCGAGAAGATGCTTGCCGACAATGGGGACAGATTCAGGGGTTCCTTGCTGGAAGAACTGATAAATCAGCTGATCGAACGGCTGGTAGAGGAAGGCTACCTGGATATCAAAGAACGGGAATCAGACCGGGAGCCGGGGCAAGGGATGGGAGGGAATGGAGAGCGCGGCGAGCCGCTGCCGAGGGACATCCGGTTTCAGCTCACGGAGAAAGGTCTCGATTTTCTTGGATACAAGACGCTTCGCGATCTGCTGGGCTCGGTCGGGCGTTCATCCGCGGGCCGGCACGACACTCACCATCTCGATACGGGCGTCGAGGCTGCGCTCGGAGCGAAACAGTATGAATTCGGCGACACGATCAATCTGGACGTGAACCGCACGCTGCTTTCTGCCATCGGTCGAGAAGGGCTGGGAGTGCCGCTTAACCTGGAATATGGGGATCTATATGTCCGCCAGCAGGATTATCAGTCATCTTGCGCCACGGTGGTGATGCTCGACTGTTCTCATTCGATGATCCTTTATGGGGAGGACAGGTTCACCCCCGCGAAGAAGGTCACATTGGCTCTTGCACATTTGATTCGGACCCAATATCCGGGCGATACGCTTGATATAGTTCTGTTTCACGATGATGCTGAAGAGCTTCCGCTTGCGAAGCTGGTTTCGACCCAGGTAGGGCCATATCACACAAATACCGCTGAGGGCCTAAAACTGGCTCGAAGGATTCTCACTGCCAAGCGAAAGGATATGAAGCAGATAGTGATGGTGACGGACGGCAAGCCGACCGCCGCGTTCATCGATACGGGGAATCCTGCGTATCTGAACTATCGCAGATATTCGGAGATAAGGCCGGATAACCGCGTCCTGTACAAGAACTCGATGGGCAATGACCCGTTCGTGATGGCGGAGACGTTCAAAGAGGTCCAGGCCTGCGCGAAAGGGGGAGTGATGATAAATACTTTCATGCTCGCGAGCGACGACTATCTGGTGGATTTTGTTAAGCAAATGACCGCGATGACACGCGGAAAGGCATATTTCGCGAATCCCTCGAACCTTTCACAGTTCGTTCTTATGGACTTTCTGAAACGGCGTACGAGAATGGTGCGTTGATGGGCGGGACGGGCGGATCGTTTAAGCGGGAATGTTTGCTATTAGTTCCGATTGCCGGCCCTTGAAATCATCGTGTGTTATAAATCGGACTCGAAGAAATTAGCGGTCTTAATATAAGCCTGTGCTATAATATCAGCATATTAGTTATCAATCGTTCTCATATATAGATCTTTTTAATTCGATTGGAGAGTACCGAAGGCTAACCGGCCAGGAGGTAGCTAGTATGCTTAGAACAATACTTGTATCAGGACTGATACTGGTTTTCTCTGCCCTTGCTTTTCCGCAGGATGGATCGGCAGCAAAGGGCAAGGTCAAGGCAAATACGCAATTATCTGCCAAGATCACAAAGACTATTGACGCGGAATCTTCGAATGTCGGAGAAGATGTGAATTTCGTCCTCACGGGCGACGTTCAGGGTGACGGAATGACGATTCCGGGCGGTTCGGAAATATATGCCAGAATCGTCAACGTGGAAAAGCTTTCTGCCGACAGCAAGAACTCGCGCATTAGCATCATGTTCGATTTCGTCCAAAGCGGCGAAGACTTTATGACCTGCAAAGCGGTCATACTCGGCATTGAGACAATGGCCGATGTGAAGATGGAATCCTCTGAAACGTTCGAAGGGGGTACGATCCTCACGCTGTCAGGAAAAAACCTCAGAATAGATGAGGGCAAGGTTTTCAAGGTCAGGTTGATAAAGGACATCGCTCCGAACTAGCGAGTCCCGCTTGTAAGATTTTCATTGAATTAACACCGGCCGGCCCGGCGAGGGGTCGGGTGTTGCCAAAAAGACAGGTTTAGTTAGTGACCGATTACATTTTGAAGGGACCCGTTTGGGTCCCTTTCTTGTTTCTTGAAGAGCTGGCCGTAAATCTTAGATACCGACCAACAGGCCCTCTTGCATTCATATTTCATTCGCTGGCTTGTCCTGTCCAAACTCTCAATTGCGTCTTCTCTAATGGCAGATCGCCAAATCTATCAGGAATAAGAAAGAGGTAAGAAGAAAATGTCAGAAAACAGAAAATTGGTTATCGTTATCACTCGCGGGCTCGATGATGAAAGGTCCTCGGTTGCCTGGAGCATCGCCAACGGCGGCATCAAATCGGGACTTGAAGTTCACGTGTTTCTCACCAGTTCCGCGGTCGACTGGGTTCGGAAAGGCGCGGCGAACAACGCCCACCTTAATCCGGAAGACCCGCCAATGAAGGAAATGATCGATTACTTCATGGAAAACGGAAGCGCTGTTTACGTTTGTCCGCCATGTGCCAAGGTCAGGGGCTATTCTGAATCGGACCTTCTCGAAGGCGTCACTATTATCGGGTCAGGCGCGATCCACGAACAGATCAAACTCGGAGCGGCGACGTTGACGTTTTGATCCGGATAATCAGACAGACCATTGGCGGATAGCGCTGTCCCGATGCGAAAGACGGGGTGTGTAAATCTGGAAGGCTGCCGCATTTTTTGAATTACTGCGCAAACGCTGGGATATCCTCCGTCTCTTTGCCCGTGCAGATGCACAGATCAATACGACTTCGGCGAGGTAACATAATGGCAGTTTTTCCAATTCCTTTCATACCAAAATTTGATTATCACTATGGCGGCATACGATTTGGCGCCAGCCGGGACGGCGGCAACCGGCGACATGCAGGCTGCGACCTGATCGCGCCGGTAGGAACCCCCGTCAGGGCGATCGAATGGGGACTGGTCCTTCAAGGTCCAAAACCGTTCTATCACGGGACCTACTCGATAGTGGTCCAGTACAACGGCTATATCGTTCGATACTGTGAGGTGGACAAAAAAGTGGCAGATGAGGTTTACGAGGGCGCGAATGTACAGGCAGGACAGACAATAGCGTGGGTTGGCAAGATGAACAACAGCTCGATGCTCCATCTTGAAATGTACAAAGGCAACGAGGGGGGACACTACACGCAGACGAACGGAAAGAAGAAATACAATAACGTTGAGGCCAAGAATTTCAAACGAAGGCCCGATCTGCTTGATCCAACTCCTTATCTGGACAAGTGGCGGCTGTGGACCGATTTTTCGAGCTGGGTTGGCGATCTTTTCGAATAGACCTCCTGTTGGTGCAGAGTTTCGGGCGTCTGGGAATGGTGTTATCATTCCCGGACGCTATTTCATTTTCATGGCCTCACAATGCTCTACAGGGAACTCTTAGAAGCGGAACTGCAAAGACAAAAGGACGATTTTCTGGACTTCTCGCGCTTCCAGGAAGACGAAGCCAGGAGGTACTTTGCGATTCTCCAGCGCCTCGCCGCAAAGAGCCACGCGGAAATCACTCAAAAGCTCTCGCCGAAGGCAGGCACCGGAGCGCTGCCCTCGGAGGAGTTGGTCGGTGACGGAACGATCGCATCTGAATTCGGCATAACCTGGGCAAATCATGAAGAAGCCAGAGAGTGGGCATCCGGCATTCTCGCAGGTCGGACTACCTTTGCCGCTGACGGAAGCCAGCTCTACAGCGAAAAGGACGTTTCACTTCCTGTTGCCGCTGTCCAGATCGGATGGTTCGAAAACCCCCACGACCGATCGCAGAAATACACCAAGGATGCCGAGTTCCGGTTGCTTAGCCCTTCGGAATTGCTCGATGACAGCGCGGAACCGGCAAATCCGGAAACGCGTGTCGGCGAAGCAAGGTTCCACGCTGAAGTGGCTCGCGTCCGGGATTTCCTTGAGAGGCACGCGGGATGGAAAGAAAGGGGAGAGCGAATGCCGCTTGCGTTCTTTGACGGGACGCTCCTCGTTTCGTTCTCTCTTCCCCAAACGAGCCTGCAGAGGAGTTTTGTGGAGGCTATGGTTGGGCTTGTTGAGACCTCCGGCCGGACACGGGTGCCGGTTATCGGCTATATCGACAGGAGTCTTTCCAGGGATCTCCTGAACCTCCTGGAAGCCTTTGACGGAAGTGGAAACAACGCCTCAAAAATGCTGTACGATTCCGCGTTCCTTTCGTCATCGGGAAGAATCCTTGGCAACTGGGGAGACCGGACCCAATTCCTCTTTTCAAACAGAAAAGGAATGGAAGCATTCAGTGACGGGATATCGGGAACCTCGACCGTCGGGTTTTGCTATCTGGCTACTTCCCGCGAATCGTCGCCGGCAAGACTCGACATCCCTTCATGGATCTATGAGTCCGGATATCTTGACGAGACGGTGGACATCGTCCGGGCGGAATGCGTGATCGGTCTCGGATATCCATATCCTCTGGAAACCGCGGATGCTACCGCGCTCATCTCTGCGCGTGACCGAAAGATTTTCCTCAAAGCTTTACAAGAGTTCTCGCTTCGTGAAAAATTGAATTTCAGTGTTTCAAGAAAAGACGCAAGCAAGGGCCGCCGGCGCTGATGGCAGTCCGGGGGAACTCTGTGGCATCCGGATCAGGAGGACGCGGATCACCAGCCGTTGGGTATGCTTCGCTCTAAGAACAGGATGCAGGGCATGAGGTTACTTGTCGAAAATTCCGGCGCCAACGAAATGACAGATCTGTTTGAAGTCAACAGAAACCCCGTATCTGAGATCGCATGGGCATGTTTTGTCTATTCGCTCGTGCCCTATCTGGGGATCTTGTTCGTTCCGCTCACGCTCGTGATCGGAGTTGCGGGAGTCGCCGTATTTTTGAGAAGACCTTCGGCCGGAGGAGGGAAGCTTTCGGCCGCCAGTGTCGTTCTGAGTCTTGTAGTCATCGGTGTGCAGGTCTTTCTATGGTGGCTGCTCTATATCATCCCCGAACTCGGGAGAACGATCTGATCGTGCGTCGCAGGACGAATCACGGAGAAACATGCTGATAGCGAAAGTTGTAAGTTCAAACTCACATACCGATTACGTCGCGCGTGTCATCGACCCGTTCGACGCCGCCGAGGCACCGTCGCCGGAGGATCATGGCTTTGGGACGTTCGTTTCGATCCCTTCCGGACCCGGGAACGTGGTCGGAATCATTTACAACACGCTTCTCGTCAATCCCGAATTCGCTGCGTATGGCCCCAGGCTTTCTCCAAAGCCCGATCTGGCGAATTTCAGTCCCGATTATCTTGACGAACAGGGAATCCTGATCGGTGTGCTTCTGGTCGGGACGCTTCAGGAAGGGGTCCCGGCCCAGAGGGTGCCGGAACGGGCACTTGCAGCGGGCGACTCTGTTTACAAGCTTCCGGAGGAAGATTTCATCGCTTTTCATGAAGGGGAGGACGGAAGAACGGCGATCCGATATTACGCGCAGGTGATGGCTCAGGCAGGTAATTTCGCGGTGCCCCTTCTTGAGTCCGTGTTTGAACGGCTCGGCGAAAACGCCGAAGAGGCGGAGAAGAAGCGACTCGACGTACTGCGTCAGAACCTGTCGTGGCAACGGACGGTTGGGGGCGGACGTCTATAGAGTTGTTCAAGACGGATCGGTCAGATCAGTTTCAATACGGAGCACTTGAAGAAATGACACGAGTATTAATCTCGTTCGCGGCATTGTTGATCTTGTTCACCGTAGGGGCGTCGGCACAAGTCCGGCCGGCGGTGAGCAGCGATTCGGAAGAAGCGGAGCGCACAGCGCCGGCGGTTCTGCCGAAATCGATCGCAACCGAGTATCAGGGCGGCATCTACGGTTTCAGCGAAAAAGAAAAAGGCACCATCAAATTCGACGAATTGAATGAGCGGCTGGTGTTTTTCGGCGAGGACGGTAAGGAAAAATTCTCGATACCCTACGAGGCGATCGTTGTGGTCTATCCGAGCAAGAAGAAGGTGCAGTCCGGAACAGGCCGGGCGATCGGAGCGATACCTTTTCCCGGTGCCTCCCTTGGCGGAGCGTTCTTAAAGAAGCAGAAGAACTATCTGGTGATCCAGTATTTGGACCCGGACGTGGATATTCGGGGAACAGTGAATTTTCTGATCGACACAGGCGACGAATTATTCGCGGCGATCCACGCGGTTGGCCAGAACGCAGAACTTCAGAGACGCGGGGACGCATACATTCGAAAGAAGACTTATTGAATCATGGTGCCCGGCAGTTCGAAAAAGCGGCGTGACCGAAAAGTCCGCCGCTTCTTTCTATTTGAGATCGCCGTACCTGTGTTGAAGCAGCGCCGTGACGGCGATCGCCGCCGTCTCCGCCCGGAGGATCCTTCCGCCGAGAGTTACAAGCGCAGCATCGGCCTTTTCCGCCATCGCGATCTCGGCCTCTTCCCATCCGCCCTCGGGGCCGACGAATGCCGTTATACGGCTGCTCCCGATCCCGGCCGGGAATCCTCGTCCTCCCTGTTCGACGAATACAATCGCTTCAGATCCGGCTTCCCCGATATGATCAGCGAATTCGCCAACATCGGAGATCTCCATCAGCGTCGCCCTTCCACACTGTTTTGAAGCCTCGATGGCGATCCGTTCCCATCTTTCAAGTCTCTTTCCGGCAGCGTCCGGGGGGATGTCGCACCTTTTGGTCACGATGGGAAGGAGCCGTGTTACTCCGAGTTCCACAGCCTTTTGGACGACCATGTCGAACTTGTCGTGCTTAAGGAGCGCGGCGGCGAGTGTGAGATCGAGAGGCGATTCTTTCGAAGGGGGCTCCGTGCGGGAAATGACGGCGAGTTCGGTTTCGCGCTTTCCCACCGACTCTACCTCGCAAAGATACTCGTTACCTCGGCCATCAAAAACCGCTATCCGTTCGCCTTCTCTCAGCCGGAGCACATTCCGGATGTGCGCCGATTCATCGGCGCCAAGGGTAAGGGCATCTTGCGCGGGGTCCGCATCAGGGCAATAGAATCGTCGCATTGTTCGGGAATCCAAATGGATCTTCGTGAATGTCCGTGCTCAGATCCCGAGGTCCCCGAGTATCCGTTTCAATGTCTTTCTGGCGGGTGCAGTGACCGGGACCAGTGGAAGCCGAAGGTTCTCTTCGAGAAGCCCCATCTCCTTCATGACGAATTTGCACGGCGCGGGTGACGCCTCGATAAAGTTGGCTTCCATCAGTTCCAGGATCTTGTAATGGATCCTTCTCGCCTTTGAAAAACCTCCGTCGAGGGCGGCGGTCACCATTTGCGAGGTCTCTTTCGGGATCTCATTCGAACAGACGGAAACAAGACCGTCGGCGCCGATCGCGATCATCGCCACAGTGGTCATGTCATCTCCGGAAAACACACGGAAATTCTTGGGCCGTAAACGGATGATCTCCATTATCTGCGAGAAGTTTCCGGAGGCCTCCTTGGTTGCGACGATGTTTCCGCAAGCTTCGGCGAGCCGGATCGTGGTTGCGGCCGAGATGTTCGAGGACGTCCGTCCGGGCACATTGTAGAGCATCATCGGAAAGCCCTTGACGGATTTCGCGATCTCGGAGAAATGGGCGAACATTCCGTCCTGAGTGGGCTTGTTGTAGTAGGGGGCGACCACCAGCGCCATATCCGCACCAGCCTGTCTCGCCTTTCGTGTGAAATCGATAGTCGCGGCGGTGTTGTTGCTTCCGGTTCCGGCTATAACCTTAGCCTTGTGCCTGCGCGCGACCTCGACGGTCATCTTGATCACGTGGAGCCTTTCCGACTCGTCCATCGTCACGCTCTCGCCTGTCGTACCGCACGGAACGAGGAGCTTCACCCCGTTCCTTATCTGTCTTTCGACCAACTCCGAGAAGCACTCATCATCCACAGAACCGTCCTTGCGGAACGGAGTAACGAGCGCCGTGGCGCATCCATTAAGCCAGGTCAGATTCATTGTCATAATTCCCTCGCTGAGCGGTGAGCAGTATTCTTTGCTCAGTCCTCGTTTCTCATTTCTCAGTGCTCTTCATTTCCTACGATCCGCAGATCTGATCGATCGCATCCGCATATTTTTCGTCGATCACGCCGCGCTTGATCTTAAGCGTCGGCGTCATCTCACCCTTGTCGATGGAAAACTCCCTGGGCAGCAGGTAGACTCTCTTGACCCTCTCAAAATCGCTCAATTCCCGCGTGAATTCCACCGCGTCATTTTGCACACGCTTGATCACGTAACGGTCGTCGCACAGTTCTTCGCGCGTGCCCGTTGCTTCGATACCCTCTTCTTTCAGAGTCTGCTTCAGCGATTCCCATTCCGGAACGATAAGCGCGCCGACCTGTTTCCTTCCTGAACCGACGACGATCGCCTGGGCCACCAAAGGCGACTGTTTCAAAAGACTTTCAACCTGCTGGGGCGCGACGTATTTTCCGTTCGAGAGCTTGAAAAGGTCCTTGATCCGGTCAGTGATGTAGAAATGGCCGTCGTCATCGACATATCCGACGTCGCCCGTGTGATACCAGCCCTCTTCATCAAGTGCCTTCGAGGTCTCTCCCGGCTTGTTGAAGTATCCGCTCATCACGCTTTCGCCGCGAATGAGGATCTCGCCGTCTTTATCAGCCACTTTCATCTCGACCCCATAAAAAGGCTTTCCGATAGATCCGACCTTGTTGTCTTCCGGCCTGTTCGCGCACACGATACACGCCTCGGTCATTCCATAGCCTTGCAGGATCGGAATCCCCGCCGCGAGGAACGCATATGAAAGTGTCCGGGATAATGGCGCTCCCCCCGAAACGAAGAACCTCAAAGATCCGCCCACTCCGTTCCGCCATTTCGAGAAGACCAGGCGGCTTGCCAAAGCGTGGCGCGCGCGCAACCCCGGCGAAATGAACCTGTGGTTGTCGACCGCGTCCCAATAGTCCTGGCCGACCTGCAGAGACCAGTTGAAAAGCTTTGTCTTGACGCCGCCCGCCGCGCGTCCCTTCTTAACTATCTTGTGATAGACCTGTTCAAAGAGCCTCGGAACGGCGGTCATGATCGTCGGCTTAACCTCTTGAAGGTGTCCCGCGAGCTGATCGAAAGAGGAGCAGTAATGAACCGAGACGCCGTTCGAACTGAGAACGTAAAAGACCGTTCGTTCAAAGATATGCGAAAGCGGAAGTACCGCAAGG
The DNA here is from genome assembly GCA_024640445.1 of Acidobacteriota bacterium. Lineage (GTDB taxonomy): Bacteria > Acidobacteriota > Blastocatellia > Pyrinomonadales > Pyrinomonadaceae > Aridibacter. Next base: position 10,585 of record JAHEEZ010000014.1, read on the forward strand.
GACCTATCGGTCGGCCTGATCGGGAGGCCGCGCGATATCGAGGCAACGTTCGATGTGAAGTTGCGATGCGACAGCATCACGCCCTTTGGTTCTCCGGTCGTCCCCGATGTGTAGATAACGGTCGCCAGATCATCGGTTGAAATGCGTTCAAGGAGACGATCGAACTGTTTGTCGTCTATTTCCTCGACCCGCTGGCCTCTTTCCTCGATATCCGCCAAAGCTACCGCCCTGGAATCGTGCGGCGGAGCCGATCCTTCGTCGAAGAATACAACGCGTTCGATCTGCTCGATGCTCTGTACCGCCGAGCTGACGTGATCCCAAAGCTTCCTGCCCGAGACCAGAAGCATCTTCGATCCCGAATCCTCAAGAATGTACCGAATCTGCTCAACCGCTTGAGTGGTGTAGATCGGCACGGTGACGCCGCCCGCCGAAAGTACCGCGAGATCGCTAAGCGACCATTCAGGGCGGTTCTCAGAAATGATCGCCACCTTGTCTCCGGATCCGATTCCAAGGTCCGCAAACCCCAGAGCGAGGTGCTTGATCTTTCTTACCGCGTTCTCGCCGGAAATACTTTTCCAATTTCCGTTCGCCTTGTACCTCAAGGCGTCCGGCTTCTTGTGGCGGCGGAATGCCTCAAGACAGTAATGAGGCAGGGTCTGAGGCAAGGTCTCGAATCCTATCAAGTTTTCAGCGATCATTCAGAATTTTGTCCCGAGAGTGGAGTATGAGGCGTGTTGCTGATTTCGCATCTGCCTGAGCCGGGGAAGGCAGCGCTACATGCAGCACAAAGTCGTATCGATCGCGCCGCAACCCGCCTGGCCGGTAAAACCAAAACTATAAACCTTTCGCCCGATATTATCATACCGGTGCGCCGCTTTTTAACCGCCAAACGCACGCTCGCAGTCTCGCCCTCCCGCGCCTCCGGTTGACAGCCGTTTAGCGGCAATGCGTCCCAAGATGCCGGCTAAGCTATTCTTCGGATTGCTTTCTAACGACCAGTACGGAACACGGAGCGTACTTCACCACCGCATCGGAAACCGAACCGATCAACATCCGTTTCACGAATCCGTAACCGTGTGAACCGAGCACGATAAGGTCCGCTCCCCAGGATTGCGCGTCGTCAACGATCGCCCCTTTCGTGGAGCGGCTGAAGAACACTTTTGTCAGTACCGTAACATCCGATCCAGACACAAGTCCTTCAAGCAATTCTTTGGAATTCTTTACGACGTCCTGAGCGTTCTTTTCGGCTTCCTTCTCCGCCTCGGCGTAGTAGTTCGTAGAAACGCCGAACGGCTCGACACCCACGGGTGCGAGCGGCTCTATGATCGAGATTATCCTGATCTCCGCCGGCTCGTCATATTTTAGCAGTTCACCGCATTTCTTCACGGCTTCGAGACTATAATCCGAACCGTCTGTCGCAACTAAGATCTTCATTTCTCCTCCCGGGTATAGATCAAAAACTCAAATCCGGACGAGCCTAAACTTCCCCCGCATCTGATGTCACACGTGCGTGACCCTGTAGGTGCCGTAGCCGGACTCGACCGGCATTGGCTCCAGGATCATGATCAGGGTTTTGGTTCCGTCCACTTCTTCGATCTCTAGTATACCCCCCGCATCAGTTTTGTTGGGAAGGAAGGCAACAACAGTCGGATCGTAGACGTTGTGCGTCAGGTGATGTTCGGCGTCCTTGCCAAGCAGGATCTCGATCACGTTGCGTTCACCGTCAAACTCCGCGGTGATCCCCTTTAGCGGAAGGCCCTGGCTTAGCAGCTGATCTCCGATCTCGCGGTTAATGACCTCCAGGTTTATCTTCCATTCGAATCGTCTTTTTGTAAGATCGTCGAAGAAACTAGCCCACTCTTCCTTTGGTATGTTAAGTGTCATATCGCACCTCCGTGCATCTGCGACCGTGTAGACTGCAATTTGACTACGGTCTTCTAACCTTTTGGCGTGCAATAGATGTGCCCACTCGCGGCCCCTCTATTTTGGGCCTGAAGTGCGTGGAGCCGCGTAATTTTGAGCGTTTTTCCGTGAAAATTCGCTAGCTGTTATCTTGGCCGGAAAACTTGAAGACGGTCGCGATAAATGTGATCCAAAAGCAAAGCAGTTGCGAGTACACAGGAACTGCGTGCGCAGCCGGATAGAGATCGAGAGTGCATACGCGCTCGTTAGCCAGATAGGCTGAGCTTGAACCAGAGCTATCTGGAGTATCTCTTCACGCGGACTTCCGATGCATTTCTCGCGACAGGGCATCGCGATCATAGCGAAACCGGACCAAATCTGATAAAAACAAGATAAAGGGACTTTGGCGAGCGGGCATATGAAGATTCTTCTTCCAACAGATGGTTCGGATTTCAGCTTTGCGGCGGCGCGCGCTTGCGCTGATATCGCAGCGAAAGAGAAGGACCCCGAAATAAGGGTGATCTCGGTCATCGAGTCGCTTACCCCGGATGAACCGTTCGATACGGACAGCGACTATTTCATCGCTGTCCAGCAGGCATCCCGTGCGGCTGCCGAGGAGAACGTCGAGATCGCGCGCGGGATCATAATCTCCCATCCCGGGAACAGCGATCTACGGGTCGAAACAAAGACTGTCGCAGGCAAACCTGACAAACTGATCATCCGGGAGGCTGAAGAGTGGAAGGCGGACCTTGTGGTCATAGCCTCCCACGGGTACGGATTTTGGGCGCGGACGCTTCTTGGATCTGTGTCAGATTCGGTGGTCCATCACGCCCCCTGTTCCGTACTGATCGTCCGGAGCAGGCCCGCTCCCTCCTAAACGACTGATCGTCCGGCTTATTACTTCTTTTCCTCGATGGGCATCCGAACAACCAAAACAGAGCACGGAGCCAAATGCACCACCGAATCTGACACAGATCCAAGAAGCGTGCGTTCCCAATAGCCTCCGCCGTGCGATCCGACCACTACGAGATCGGCTTCCCATTCCTCAGCTGCCTTTACGATCTCCCGCGGTATCGAGCCGGAGAGAACTCCCTCTGTGATCTCGAAATCCCGCCCTGCAAATGCGTCTCTCAGCGTCTTCGCCGCCGAACTTACGAATTCCTTAGTCTGATCCTCCGAGAAATTTTGCACCTGCGCGTAATATGGGGCTGCTCCCGCAGCGACCGCCATTCCCAACGGCTCAAGCCGCTGGACCACGGACAGCACCTTGATCTCTGCTGTCTGGTGCGGTCCGAACAGTTCCTTGCATAGATCGAGCGCTTCGTCGCCAAAGCGCGATCCGTCGATAGCGAGAATAATTTTCATATCGCCCTCCCGCTTTCGGGCCGGCGGGGTGTGTACTGATTGCGCTGATTCTACGCCGGCTCAAAGCTCCTGAATAACTAACGGGCAATGCCCGTGCCTGTTAATAAATTGCTGAAGCCCTTGTATTTACAGGGGCATTGGTCATCCTGACCATATCCGGAACTGGTTTCGCGTATTATTACGCCTGCGGTGAGCGAAAAATCACGCACGCGTCCAAAAAGGGGACTGTCGGAACACGATTCGGCTTGACCAAATGGCGGGTGGAAATGGTACGAGGATTGCGCCTGAACAAATTTGCATTGTATTAACGAAGACGAGTGAGATGGAGATGAAAGCCTGCATTCTTGAATCCGCGTCAGATGTCCGTACGCATCCGCTGAAATATACCGATACCGAAAGTCCTTTGCCGGGCAGCGGCGAACTTCTGGTCAAAGTGATTTGTTGCGCCATATGCCGAACGGATCTTCACGTGGTCGAAGGCGACCTGCCTGTCCGAAAGTCGCCGCTGATCCCGGGACATCAGATTGTCGGCGAGGTCGCCGGGTACGGCGAAGGAGTTGACGGTTTCGCGATGGGCGACCGCGTTGGAATAGCGTGGTTGAACCGGACTTGCGGGCATTGCCGGTTTTGCGTGTCAGGACGCGAGAATTTGTGCGAGACTCCGGATTTCACAGGCTGGACCAGGGACGGAGGTTTCGCGGAACATGCGGTTGTCCCGGCGGATTTCGCATATCCTCTTCCCGCCGATCTTGCTTCGGAACACGCGGCGCCGCTTTTGTGCGCTGGAATAATCGGGTACAGAGGGCTGAAATTGACGGGGATCGGGAACTGGGCAGGAGCGCGGCTGGGCATCTACGGATTTGGCGCGGCAGGTCACGTTGCGATCCAACTGGCGAGATTTCGGGGGGCTGACGTGTATGTCGCGACCCGCGACAGGGAACGCCATCAGGCTTTGGCAGTGGAATTGGGCGCCGCCTGGGTTGGTGATACGTTTGACATCCCGCCCGTAAAGCTCGATGGGTCGATTATCTTCGCTCCGGCGGGAGAGATAGTTCCGCCGGCCCTCAGGGCACTCGACCGGGGCGCTTCACTGGTGCTGGGCGGAATTCATATGAGCCCGATCCCTGAGTTCGAGTACGGACTGATCTATGGCGAAAGAGTGATTCGGAGCGTAGCCAACAACACGCGCGCGGACGGAAGGGAATTTCTGGAGGAAGCGGCCAAAGCGGAGGTAAAGACATCGATCCGCAGGTTCCCGCTGGCTGACGCGAACGAAGCGCTCATCGCTCTGAAGAGCGACGCGATCCGGGGCGCAGGGGTATTGATGGTCGAATAAGGAGACAGAAGTCAGAAGACAGAAGTCAGAAGACGGAAGACAGAAGACGGGAGACGGGAGACGGAAGTCAGGAGACAGCGGTCTGGAGGGATCGTAGGGGCAGGGACACGCCCCGCCCGTGAGCGGAGCGAAAGTACTGCTCGCTGGACGCATGCGTACTTATCGTTCAACCACCCAAATGGGGTCCCAATCTCTTGAGGATGGCGTCCCGTGACTGAAGTCCTATCAAACGGTCGACCTCACGGCCGTCTTTTAGGATCAAAAGGGTCGGAATGCTTTGGACTCCAAATCGGGACGCGGTCGCGGGATTGTTGTCAACATCCAATTTGCCCACCAGCGCCTGTCCTGAGAGTTCCTTAGCGAGCTGTTCGATAACGGGCGCGATCAGCCGGCAGGGTCCGCACCACGCCGCCCAGAGGTCGAGAAGGACCGGGAGCTCCGTTTTGCCGATGGTGGAGGAGAAGTTAGCGTCGGTAACTTCGACAGGGTGGGCGGACGCCGCAAATGCCGCGCCGCATCTTCCACATACCGGAGCCTTTCCGGCACGCGCCTTCGATGGGTCTATCCTGTTCTTAGCGCCGCACGCGGAACAGGTTACGATCTTGCTCCGATCTGACATAATGCGCTCCTTGATGGTCTGTTAATGATCTCCGCCGCTATGACGATCTTATCCGAACAAACAGGGAAGAACCAGGAAACGATGCTTGCGCACGCTGAGAGCCCCGCGCGCGTCACGATGCTGCTGGATACGGACATTCGAAAGGGATTGTCGGAAGATGAAGCGCGCACCCGTCTGCTCCGGGACGGACCGAACTCGATCGCCGCAGCGGCTGGCAGAGCCTGGTGGCAAATTCTTCTCGGCCAGTTTCGCAGCATCGTTGTGTGGCTTCTTGCGGTCGCGGCTGCCGTGGCCTGGATTACGGACAGCCCATTGGAAGCGGCGGCGATTCTTGTCGTTCTTGCTCTGAATGCACTGATCGGGTTCGCGATCGAGTGGCAGGCAGGAAGGGCGCTCGACGCCCTGCGCCGAAGATCAAAGCTTACTGCCCGCGTGACTCGGGACGGACGCGACGAGGAAGTGGATGCCAAGGAATTGGTGGCCGGCGATCTCTTATCTCTCACAGCGGGCGACCGGGTTCCCGCCGATTCGCGGATCACCGAATCTTTCAACCTTCAGGCGGATGAATCGGCGCTGACCGGCGAAAGTCTTCCGGTCGCAAAATCCGCAGAAGCGGTAGATGTTTCGACGCTGCTTGCGGATCGGACCTCCATGGTCTACCTCGGAACCACAGTACGCTCAGGACGCGCCTCCGCAGTCGTTACCGCGACCGGACATCGTACTGAACTGGGACGGGTCGGACAACTCATCTCCGAGGTCGCTTCAGAAAGGACACCGCTGGAAAAGCGTCTGGCCTTGCTAGGCGAGAGACTGGTCTACATCGTTCTGGTGATCGCCGTTGTTGTTCTGGCGGCTGGATATTTCAGGGGCGACGGGCTGTGGCTGATGCTCGAAATATCGATCAGCCTCGCAGTCGCCGCGGTTCCGGAAGGCCTGCCGGCGGTCACAACCTTGATCCTGGCGATCGGCGTGATCAAGATGGCTAAGCGGAACGCGATCGTTCGGAGGCTCGCGGCAGTCGAGACACTTGGCAGCACGACCGTGATCTGCTCGGATAAGACCGGCACCCTGACCGAGAACCGGATGGCAGTGAAGGAGTTTCATGCCGCCGGGGGGCAGCGATTTTCCGCAGATGAAAAGCGGGAGATGACGGGGGTGGAATTCAGGCTTGTGAGGGCAGGTGTGCTTTGCAATGAGGCGTCTATCGGCCGAATGTCGACCGACGTTGAAAAGGAGGCGCTTGGGGATCCGACCGAGACCGCGCTGCTGGCGGCTGCCAACTCATTGGGAACGGATGTCGGGAAACTGCGCGAAAATGCGGAGCTTGTCCGGGACTTTCCGTTCGATCCTGACTCGAAGAGGATGGTGAGCGTTAGATCGTTCGAAGCCGGGACGGCCGTCGCGATACTCAAAGGCGCACCGGCCGTTGTGCTCGCGTCATGTGACCGCTACCTTGCCTCGGACGGCTCGACAGCCCGCCTCGACGAGAAAGCGAAAGATGAGTTCATGGAACTTAACGAGCGACTTGCAGGAGACGCACTTAGGGTGCTTGGTTTCGCGGAGAAGACAGTCTCGCCCGATGACCCGGAAGAGCCGAAAGACGGTTTTCAATTTCTCGGCTTCGCCGGATTGATCGATCCGCCGAGAGTGGAAGCGCTTCCGGCGATCGCGTCCGCCCGCACCGCCGGAATTCGCGTCGTGATGCTGACGGGTGACCAGTTGAATACTGCCGCCGCCATCGCCCGGGAGCTGGAGCTCTCCGATGGAGGTTCTGCGGTTCACGCTTCAGAACTCCAGGGGCTAGAAGGCGAAGATCTCCGCCAGATAGTGGCTCGCGCGGTTGTCTTCGCTCGCGTTTCCCCAAAAGACAAGTTCGAGATCGTCAAGGCATTGCAGGAATCCGGCGAGGTCGTGGCGGTGACCGGAGACGGCATAAATGATGCGCCCGCCCTTAAACAGGCGGACATAGGTGTCGCGATGGGAGAGCGCGGCACCGAGGTGGCGAAGGAATCGGCAGACATCGTGCTGACGGATGACAATTTTGCCACCATCGTCAAGGCCATCGAAGGGGGAAGGACGATCTACTCGAACATCATCAGGTTTGTGCATATGATGTTCTCTCACAATCTGGGCGAGGTTCTGATGATCTTCTTCTCGCTGATCGCAGGGTTGCCGCTGCCGCTCTTTCCACTTCAGATCCTCTGGATAAACCTGGTCACCGATGTGTTCCCGGCACTCGCGCTGGCGGTCGAGCCGGCGACCGAGAACACGATGAATCGCCCTCCGAGGGCGCCAGGATCGAGAATGCTCTCGATGCCTTTTCTTTTATTGATCGGATGGCAGGGATTGATGCTGGCGCTCATCGCGCTTCTCGCATATTTGTGGGCGCTGGATGTTTACGGCGAAGGCGCCCATTCACGCACGATCGCGCTCATGGCGCTGATCGGCGTACAGCTCGGGCATTTCTTCAACTGCCGTTCACGGGTGCGGTCGGTCTTCTCGAAACCATTCTCGAATTTATGGATATTCGCCGCCGCTTTGGCGGTCATCGGCCTTCAGGTCGCTGCGGTCAAGTGGGGACCGTTGGCGGTCGTTCTTGGATTGACCGTACCGAATGCGGTTGACCTCGTTGTCATCGCCGCATCCGTGGTTCTGCCGATCGTGGTAGTCGAGATCACAAAAGTATTTATAAGGCACCGTCTCAAAAGGACGGTCGGCGGGACCGCTGCATTGTAGTCGGCGAAAACGTTGAGCCTGTTCGCGCGGACTGTCTTGATGATCGTATTGCCGACTGAAAAAAAGAAGCTCCCGATTCCGAAGCTCGGGAACATCTATGGGCAAATACTGGTTTAGGATAGCCGGAGTGATCCGTTCCCGGGCCGCAATGGCGGTTACGGCCCGGGCACGTATGAGCGGGACGGCCGGCGGTTAATTCGCCGCCCGTTCCTCATCAAACTCGATCTCGCAATCGGGGCAGACAACGGGATTGTCCTCAAGGCCTTGTTCCACCGCCGCTTGCAGACGGTCACGACTGGCTTCGTCTACAAATACAGTCGCTCCGCACATCCCGCAGAGGAATTCGAAACTGTTCTTTGCAGTTCTGAATGCCGTCGGTTCCGATGCCTCTTTTCGGTCAAAATCAAATTCGGATCTTATTCTCTGCATCTCGACTCCTCCTTGTTCAAGCCAGGGCGCCGCAGTCCGGGTGGCCGCAATCGCAGTCTGTCTTTCCCACCGATTCGGCGCATTGATGGCAACAGAAGTCACTCCCCGGTTCCGCCGCGCATCGGCAGGGAACGTGAGCGCATTCGCGTCGAATTGATTCCTCTTTCATCTTTAACTGCCGATTCAGACCCCATTTGCCGCGGCGATCGGACTTAGAACATCCAGCATCCGGCAGACGGTTTCATCCGTCGTTTGCTCAAAGTTCTCGTACCACCAACCTACACCGTAAAGCGGTTCAGGCATCACGGCGCAAACGCACGTCACGTCGGGTTCTCGTTCGAAAGCGGCACAGACATCCGGCGCTGCCACGGGCACGGCGACGATTATCTTCTCCGGCGATTGCCGCCGCACGGACTCGACCGCCGCTCTCATCGTCGCTCCTGTCGCAAGACCGTCATCAACAAGGATAACTGTCTTGCCCTTCAGATTTGGCGCCGGTCGTCCGTCGCGGTACTTGTCTTCCCGGCGTTTGAGTTCCGCGGACTCCCTTCTTGTAACGGCTTCGATCGCTTCTTCGTCCAGGTGCAGCAGGTCCAGAAGCCGTTCATTGAAAACCGCTACTCCGTCCGGGCCGATCGCTCCAAATGCGAGCTCACTTTGCCCAGGAACCCCGAGTTTTCTTACAACCTCTACATCCAGAGGCACGCCGAGTTCGGCCGCTATTTCATAGCCGACCGGGACGCCACCTCTTGGAAGGGCCAGCACGACAGCATTGCGGCCGATCGTGTATCCGGCCAGTTTCTCGGCAAGCTTCTTTCCGGCTTCTTTCCTGTCCTTGAACCTTTGGAACATTTCCCTGCTCCTGCCTATGCGGCGATCGCGATAGCGCTCTCGGAAATCTCGCGCACAAGATGCGCCGTTTCTTTTGGAGTCGCCCCGAGCGCGATATCTGCCTGGGCGAGCATTCCGACCAAGTCTCCGTTCTCATCCACCACGGCGAGTCTCCGGACGTGATTCCGCTCCATCAATTCGCACGATTCTTCAATCGAAAGGTCGGGCGTGGCCGTAAAGACGTCGTCGGTCATGATCTCGCCGGCGATCATGTTAAGCGGGTTCTTGTTGTGGGCGACCGTGCGGAGCACGATGTCCCTGTCAGTGATCATTCCGATCGGTTTCCTCGAGTTCTCTTCCTCGACGACCGGTAAGCATCCGCAGTCATTGTCCGTCATCATCTGCGCGACATCGTGCAGACTTGTATTCAGGGTGCAGAACGCGGGATTTCTGGTCATTATGTTTTCGATCTTCATCTCTAAACTCCTTGCGAGGACCAGGTTCAAAACCTTTTGCCTGCGGTCCATCGCGAATTTCAACTCTCTGAAACGCCGGTCAATCTCTTGATCGTTACTCTGAAAACGACCGGTTCCTCGGCGGATCCTCTTTCGGCTTCCAGCCCTTCCACCGGGGTCAGCGTTCGGAAGTGGACAAGCAGGTCTTCAAGCGCCTCCGATCTCTCTTCGCTTTCGCCAAGTTCTTCAAAAGCGCCAAACGCGATCGCGCTCTCCCACTTGTAAGGGCTGCGGATGTCCTCGACCTGGACGCAGGCATTCCGGTTCTTCCGGAGCGCCGCCAGTTTCGTTCCTTCAAGGCTGTGAATATAGACCGAGCCGTCACGAAGAACGTAGTTGACCGGAATAACATAAGGACTGTTGTCCTCAAGCACACAACCCAGGTGCGCAAAGTTCTTCCGCGCCAAAAGCTCAAGTGATTCGGTTTCGGTGAGTTCATTCCACATCTGTCCCTCTCCGGTTCATTCGGGCCGCGGACGTTGGGCAGATCAGCCCTTCCCGCGTCTCAACACTATGACAAGGGTGCAACGGGCGTGCCGTGTCGGCGTGCCTATGGGGACAAGGCGGGAGTGATTCGGCATACCCTTGCTTGGGAAAAAATCCACGAAAATATGCGAATCTTTACACGGAGGGCAATACCTTTCTAACTTGCGTTATATGTTATTTGCCGAGTACTTCGGCGATCGTGGTGAGAAGGGTCTCGGCCGAAAATGGCTTTGAAAGAAAGGCCTCGGCCTTTGCCGGGCTGTCCTCGGAGTTGTAGTCGGAGGCAAGTCCGCTGGCGACGACGATCCTGGCGGCGGGATCGATCTCGCGGATCTCGCGGATGGCAGTCTCGCCGTCCATCAACGGCATTGCCATATCGGTCAGGACGAGGTCGATCCGACCTGTGTTCTCCGAATAGATCTTTACTGCCTCAGACCCGTTTCGGGCTGTAAGCACCCTGTAACCGAACTTCTCCAGGGTAGCTTTCGTCACGCTCAGGATCTTCTCTTCGTCATCGACGATAAGGATCTGTTCTCCGATCCCGTGCGGATATTCTGCTTCAGCGGCCCGGTCACTCTCACCTGCAAGACCTTCCTCTGCCGGCAAGTAGACCGAGAACCTCGAACCGCGCCCCGGTTCGGAGTACACGTTCATAAACCCTTCGTGGCTGCGAACTATCGAGACTGAAGTTGACAGGCCCAGGCCGGTTCCCTTTCCGGTCTCTTTGGTCGTGAAGAACGGGTCAAAGATCCTGTCTATGATCTCTTCTTCCATTCCCAAACCCGTATCTTCAACGTTCACAACAACAAAGCGTCCCGGTGCGGCGTCGAGACTTGTGTACGCATAGTTCTCGTCTATCGTTACCTCGCGCACTTCGAAAGCCAGCAACCCGCCGTCAGGCATAGCGTCCCGGGCGTTGACCGCGAGGTTCATGAACACTTGATGAAGCTGGGTCGGATCGCCGGCGACCGTTGGAAGATCGGTGCTGATGTTGAACCGAATTTCGATCTGTTTCGGGAACATCTCTTTCAGGACCTTAACCAGGTCCTTCACGAGATGCTTCAGCTGAACGCTGATCCTGTCGCCTTTTACACCGCGGGCAAAGGTAAGCACCTGGCGTATGAGCTCGGCACCCCGCTCCGTATTCTCTTTAATTATGGACAGCCAGGGTTCGCCTGCGTCGCCGAGGGAATCTTCCATTTTCAACATCTCGACCGCCATCAATATCGGCGAGAGAATATTGTTCAGGTCGTGCGCCATTCCACCCGCGAGTGTGCCGATTGATTCCATCCTCTGAGCGCGAAAAAGATGTTCCTCCGCCTGTTTAAGCTCCGTGATGTCCGAATTGAGGATCAGGAAATAGTCCGGTCTGCCCGTCTCGTCGCGGACGAGCGTCCACCGGCTGACGACCGTGATCGGCTTTCCCTCTTTCGTGAAGTTCTTCAACTCCTTCTGCCATTCGTCTTTTGCGGAACACGCCTCCTGCGCTTCTTTGAGCATCGAGCAGTCCCCAAGGCAGATAACCTCGCAGAGGCTCTTCCCGAGTATCTCGTCCGCCCGCCAGCCGTAGGTCCGCTCCGCCCCTTCATTCCAGAAGATGAGCTTGTAGTCAAGATCACACACCAGTATGGCGTCGCGAGTTCGCTCCAGCAGCGAGGCCTGTTGACGAATACGCTCCTCTGCTTCACGGCGCAGAGTCACGTTATGCGCGGTCGCGAGGACCGTCTGAGGCTTGTCCGCCTCTTTCGAGATCGCCTGCCGGCACTCGATGATCAGTTTCCTTCCGTCTCTGGTCTTTTGGAGTAACTCGCCTTCCCAGCGTCCGCGCTCCTCGAGCTCCGCAAGGTATTCCTCGGGCGAAACCGGGTACTCGGTTGCCAGGAGCGTTCCAAAATCCTTGCCAAGCGCCTCGTCCTTCGAGTAGCCGTAAAGTTTCTCGGCGTTCTCGTTCCAGGAAACGATCCCTTCCCCCGGTTTCCACGTGACTATGGCGTCGTGTGTCTGGCCGAGCAAGCTATTCAGTTCGTAGAGATTTGTTTCGGCAAGTTTTCGGGAAGTGATGTCGTGGCGGACTGCGATGTACTGATACGGCTTCCCGTCGATGTTCAGGAAGGGCACGATGGTGGTGTCGACCCAGTAGCAGGTCCCGTCCTTCGCGCGGTTGCGGATCTCCCCCCGCCAGACCTCGCCGGACCCGATCGTGCGCCACATTTCACGGAAATACTCCTGCGGATGGTATCCGGAGTTCACGATCTTGTGGGTCTTGCCCACGAGCTCTTTCCTGCTGTATCTGGAAACACGGCAGAATTTCTCGTTGACGTACGTGATGATGCCTTTTTGGTCGGTGATGGCGACAATGGTGGATTCGTCGAGCGCAAACCTTATGTCACTGAGTTCCTTCAACAGGGATTTCGTATCGGCAGGGGGTGGTTTGCCGATAACCGGGCCAGCGATCGTAGATGGGTTCTTGCTGCTCACGTTTCAAACGGTTTTCGAAGCACTCTTCTTCTTGTCCTTGCCCGCTTTCTTGAGCCTGTACCTCAGCTGGTCGCGCGAGATGTCCAGGAGTTTCGCGGCGCGGGTGAGATTGCCGTCCGTTCTTTCCAGGGCCTGCAGTACGAGTTGCATCTCGACCTCATGCAAAGGGATGCCTTCGGGCGGCAGCACGAAAAGCCTGCTTCCGTCAGTAGCGGATACCGTGGCGCCTCCCGCGGAGTGGAACGGAAGATGTTTCTCGGTCACAAACTCGCCGTCTTCAAGTATCGAGGCTCTTTCGATGATGTTCTTCAGTTCGCGGACATTCCCAAGCCACTCGTGGCGAAGGAACAGGGACTTTGCCTCCGGGCTAAGGTCCTTCAGCGGCTTTGTCTTTCGCCACGTTTCATTCATCTGGTTGATGTAATGCCTTGCGAGTAAAAGTATGTCGTCACCACGATCGCGAAGCGGCGGTATGTCTATCTGAATGACGGAAAGCCTGTAATAAAGGTCAAGCCTGAATCCTCCTTCGGCGCTTTCAGTTCTTAGGTCGCGATTGGAGGCGGCTATTACGCGGACGTCCAGCGGGAGGTCTCTAAGGCCGCCAACCCGCCTGAACGCGTTGTCCTCAAGCACCCTGAGGAGCTTTGCCTGAAGCGTGATATCGATCTCGCCTATTTCATCCAGGAACAAAGTTCCGCCGTTCGCCTGTTCGAAAAGACCTTCTTTCTTCTTCTTCGCATCCGTGAACGCTCCCTTTTCATACCCGAACAGTTCGGATTCGATCAGATTCGCGGGAAGCGCGGCGCAGTTGATCGCCAGATAGGGATGGGCGGCGCGGTTTGAGGCGTAATGCATCGCCTTCGCGAACAGGTCTTTTCCGGTTCCCGTTTCGCCCTGCAGGAGAACCGAGTCAACATCCGATTCCGCGACCTTCCGGGCCATTTCCACCGCGTATTTCATCCCCGCGGATTCACCTATGATCTGGTCGAAATTGAACTTCTGCGAACGCGCGCGTCGGACCTCATGAACCTCTTTGCGAAGTTTGCGGGTCTCGATCCCGTTTCGGATTGTTATCTGGAGTTCCTGAAGGCTGATCGGCTTGCCGATAAAGTCGTGCGCACCGCCCCGGAGAGCTTCGATCGTGTTGTCGACGTTCACATCTCCAGTGATCATCACCACGATCGTTTCCGGCGCCTTTTCTTTCAGTTTTGTAAGCAGATCCAGGCCGGACCCATCCGGTAGGTCGATGTCGAGGAGGACAACACCCGGCAATTCCTCCGCGAAGCGGGATTCGGCTTCGGCAATGGTGCCGGCTTCAAGGCACTCGTAACTCCACGACCTGAGCACCTTGTCCAAGGTCCTTCGGATCTGAGCGTCATCGTCGACGATGAGTATGGTTTCAACCGTCTTGCCCAATTCGCATCCCTTCTTTCCGCCAGGCGGCAGATGTGTAAGATCAAGAAATCAAATTATTTGTCCCACTTTTTCTTATGGCCTGATTATATTCCTTTCTGCCCGATTTGTGAAAAATGGCACTATGTAAACGTGGAAGATTTCGCGGAAGCGTCCCGCACTCACGGCGGTACGGATCGATTTGGCGTTAAATAAAGGGAGTTGAGAACGTGGCATATTGATTGCCCTTAGACTACTTGAATTCAAACGCGGGATAACGCGCAGTTCTTAAAAAAAGTTGAATGGATGGCCGCCATGGAGCGGGCAATGAAAATTCTGATCGCATACGACGGATCGAGATCAGCCGACGGAGCACTGGAAGACCTGCGCTTCGCCGGATTCCCGAAAAAGGCCGACGCCCTTGTCCTGACCGTAGCAGAACTTTGGTTGCCGCATTTGATCGAAAGCGTGGAGCCGCCATCAGGGAATCGTTCGGAGAACGGGCATCCGGATTCCTCGAAGGTACTAGGCGAGGCAGCGACTCTCAGCAACCACGCCAAAAAGAAACTGAAAGCGCTTTTCCCCGACTGGGAAGTTTCAAGTCGCGCTCTTGTGGGTTCGCCTGCGCTTGAGATCCTGACAGTCGCGGAGGAAATGAGACCCGACATCATTGTTCTCGGATCTCAGGGCCGGACGGCGGTTGGACGCGTTTTGCTCGGAAGCATCTCCCAAAAAGTCCTTGCGGAAGCCAAGTGTTCCGTAAGGATAGGCAGGGCACCCGTCCGCGAGGACGGGAACGGGCCGGTCATTATCATTGGCTTTGACGGTTCGCCGGGCTCAAGCCACGCTGTCGATGCGGTCGCGAGACGGCACTGGGAAGGCGCCTGCGAGATTCATTTGGTAACTGCTTCCGACGCGCTTGTGCCTTCGGCGATCGGGAGATTCATTCCCCCGATCGTGAAATGGGTTGAAGAAGAGGTGAAGACGGAACGCGAATCTATCCGAAGACTGGCCGAAGGTGCGTTTCACAAACTTGAGAACGCCGGATGCGCGGTTGATCTTAGTGTTAGAAACGGGAACCCAAAACAGGTTATAGTAGAGGAAGCCGAGAAGCTTCGCGCGGATTGCATTTTCCTCGGCGCGAATTCATACA
>JAHEEZ010000422.1 GCA_024640445.1 Acidobacteriota bacterium
GCGACTCGATTAGCCAGGATCCTGCTCGGTGCTGTGTGAGTGCCGTTATGTACTCCCACCTGTTTAGGATCAGAAGATGGTAATTCTAGACCAAGCCTTGGGAGTTTTCAGCTTACGGTAATAGTGGGCTCTCCCGTTCCATGATGACCATATGCTCGCCCCGACTTACCATTCCCACGATAGCGAATCCCGCCTCTTTTGCTTCTGTTACTTCCTTTTGAAGGGTTGAAGTCAAAGTGGTGGCCAACAGCTTGTACTCATATTGCGCGGTCACCTTCGGCGGTCGCTCCAGGATCATCACGATTTCAACGCCGCCTAATACTTGGGCTTTTGCGATCATCGTACTTGGTATCAAACGGAACCCCGCATCGGCGACCTCGTTGAGCTCCTTTTGCATGGTCGAGGTCCTCTTTGTCGCAAGGAGCTTGTATTGATATGGAGCATCGACGGTTCCTTCACGAGCGAGAAACAGAGCCATCTCGCTTCCGCTTGTCGGCGCGCCAACCAAAACACGATAGCCCTGGGCAGCAGCCTCGCTCAACTCCTTTTGCATAGTGGAGGTTTTGGTTGTCGCCAACAATTTATAGTCCACATCCGACGGTTCTGACTGTCCGAAGCAAACGACTGCCGTCAACAGGACCGACAGCGCGGCAACTGCTATTGTCTTTTTCATCTTGTTACCTCAGTAGATCAATTTGAAGCTAGAGATCTTATCTTCGCGCGTACGGAATCTGGCATTCGCCAGTAAACGCGGCCTTCCTTATTGTAGATACCAACCAGCACCTCGATCTCCGGTGTTTCAGAGGAAATGAGCGGTTTCTTGTCCTCGTCAACCAGCGGGAAAATAACCATGAAGACGTCATAGTCGTACTTACGTCGAAAGACTCCAGACAGAGCCTTCACATTTTTTAAGCGTTGCTCCTTGATCCCTGGGATTGCGGATCCCGATTCGGGTCTTGCGCCCTTCGGTTGAAGGAAGACACGCCAGTCCAGAGGAATTACCCCGGAGCCCTCATTCGGATCTAATTCGATCATCACAACAAGGTCACCGGCATCCTCTGCTTCTTTCACAAGCTTCCTGGTCTGATCGTCAGTCAGGCGGTCGCGGATCTGCTGCAGTCGGGCAGAAGCTCTTATCATCTCCGGGGTCATTAAAGTCGCCCTCAGCTTATAGTTGATCGCACGCTGTGTGTTCAACCCTCGCATCGTGAAAGAGTTTCCGACATTTCCCTTTTGCCTCATCTGCTCACCGATCTGAGTAGCACGTTCGGCATTCCAGGAAAGGTATGCCTCCGTGTCGTCGGGTGCGGTCTGTGCGAACGCCTGTTCAACCGCCATCAGCGGCAAAAGCATAAGCAAAAGAAGTAAGGTGAGTATTAGCCGCATCGAATCGTCTCCTGTAAATATGCACTGGCGGAACATGCCGGAAGCCTATAACGAATCTTAATAAGTTAAAAGGAAAATAATTAGGAAACGTACTTTTAGGTAAACGGGCGATAAAATGCCACGCGAAACAAGACACCTCGAAATCTGTTGATTCAAGGCGAGCGAAATGAAAGGAATATGGACAAGGAAAGGGACTCCGAAGTACCCGAACGAGTTCAAGTTTGACGCCGTCCGGCGTGTCATCGAAAGACGTTGGCGAACACGTCAGTAGCCCAAGCGCAAGCGCGGGCTCGGTTTACAGGTCGGAGCCCTCTCGTACGGTCCGGCTTCCGACACTTATCGCGATATATTGATTTCAGGTCTAAGGAACTTATCCCGCCGAGCCAAAACTGCGGACGGGCACAAGCCCGCCCGCATCGATGAGCGCTCACTGCCGATTCGTCACTGAAGGCACCGGCACATCGCCATTCAGTCCGAACTGTACTGCCTGGAAGCCGTCCCTGGATCGGTTGATGAACCAGGTCGCCTGGGAAGGCCTGTAGACGGCGGCATCGGTTTTGCCGTCGCCGTCGTAGTCACCGGCAGCGTGGATGTCTCCCGGCGCTCCCCATGGGAATGCGAAGAATGAACTGTCCTCGCTTCTTATCACGAAGAACTCGGAGGTAGAAGGACGATA
>JAHEEZ010000195.1 GCA_024640445.1 Acidobacteriota bacterium
GCGCTTGTGAACCACAAGTGGCAGGGCAATGTTCGGGAGCTCCAGAACGCCATCGAGCGGGCGTACCTTTTGGGAGCGGACGGGATCGATGTGGAAAGTCTGCCGCCGAGGATACGAAGCGGCGCGGCTCAGGGATTTGAGATGCGAGATCCTGACGGTTTGCGTCCTACGCTTGAGGAGATCGAGAGAAGATACATCCTTGAAACCCTTCAGGCGGCCGGCAACGACAAATCGGCAACGGCGGAGATCCTCGGGATCGATCTCTCCACGCTTTACCGCAAACTCAAGAAATACAACGAGATCTAGGTGTTAATTGGTCAGGAGTGTAAGTACAAAATAGTCCGTGTCCTCGATGTGGATCAGGGTCCCGGACTTGTACGGGGGCTTGAGCAGGGATTCGGCTGAATAGCCCTTCCCTTTCAACGTGGCGTCTCCGGCGGTTTCGCTCTTGGCGATCAACTCGGCGGGAAACCAGCTTTCGGCATCGACCTTTGCATCAAACGGCGCTCGTTTCTTAGCAAGTTCTGCCCGGAGATTCTCGCTGTTTTCTTTGGAAAATCGGAAAACCGCCGTCAGTTTCTTGCCGCCGCCTTTTGCCGGATCCATCTGGTCTTCACGCCAGACGGTATCTTGTTCGGTTTCGTACGGAATGTTGACGTATTCGCTCAGCTTGAGCGCGTTGTCCTCCGCCACATTAGCGTTCGAATTAACGTTTACAGTCGCGTTCTGGTTTTCCTGGGGTCTCAGCGAGTTCGCCTGGTCGCCATAGTCTTTATCTTCAACACAGGAGAATAGGAAGATCGCTGAAAAAATAATGGCGGCGGCGCGCCAACGGGGCAAGATCATTCGCCAATTGTAAAAGCAAACGCGATGATTTGGCAACGCTCCGAAACATTTAGTTAACGCGGACCTCGCAGACGCCGCTGATGTGATCTGCCTCTCGAACGGTGACAAGGCGTTTTTGCCGAAACATCAGCATTGAACTAAAATGACAGTTTGCGCAAATATACCTGATAAGTGAGACAAATAATGCCCGATACGAAAGAACAGCAGTCCCGGGACCGAGCCGAAAAGCAACGCTGGGAGGAAGAGACACTCAAGCCGGTTATCGAGAAGAGACCGGAACGAAAAGATTCGTTTGAAGGGGTTTCCCTCGAGCCCGTCGAACGCCTCTATTCTCAGGCGGACATTGAAGATATCGATCGTGACGCCGGCATCGGATTCCCCGGGGAATTTCCGTACAAGCGTGGAATACACCCGACGGGATACCGCGGAAAGCTCTGGACGATGCGCCAGTTCGCGGGATTTTCTTCTCCCGAAGAGACCAACCGCAGGTTCAAGTACCTCATGGAACAGGGACAGACGGGCCTTTCGGTCGCTTACGACCTCCCTGCGCTGATGGGACTCGATGCCGATTCGCCTCTTTCCGAGGGCGAGGTAGGAAAATGCGGTGTTGCTGTTACTTCGCTGGCGGATTTTGAGGCGCTGTTCGACGGCATCGATCTTGAGGGAGTGACGGTTTCCCAGACGATCAACGCCCCGGCGTGGATCTTTCTCGCTTTTTACCTCGTTGTTGCCGAAAAGCAGGGCGCGGATTTCAGGAAGATCTCAGGCACGCTTCAGAACGACATTCTGAAAGAGTACATCGCTCAAAAGGAATGGGTTTACCCGATCAGGCCGGCGATGAAGCTGGTCATCGACACCTTTGAGTACTGCACGCAGCACGTTCCCCGCTACAATCCGATCTCTGTGTCGGGCTACCACATACGTGAAGCTGGCGCGACCGCACTGCAGGAACTCGCTTTCACTCTTCGCGACGGAGTCGAATACGTTCAGTACGGCATTGACCGCGGGATGGACGTCGACAGTTTCGTTCCCAGGCTCTCATTCTTCTTCAATGCCCACAATGATTTCTTCGAAGAGATCGCGAAGTACCGCGCGGCGCGCGTCATCTGGGCGAAGACTATGAAGGACCGTTTCGGCGCCGAGTCCGAGCGGACGATGAAACTCCGATTCCATACGCAGACAGCGGGGGTTTCGCTCACGGTCCAGCAGCCTCTGAACAACATCGCCCGTGTCGCCATCCAGGCGCTCGCAGGCGTGCTTGGAGGAACGCAGAGCCTTCATACGGACAGCTATGACGAGGCGCTTGCCCTTCCCACTGACGAGGCGGCCCTGATTGCGCTCAGAACTCAGCAGATCATCGCTGAGGAGACCGGCGTCGCGAACACCGTGGATCCGCTCGGGGGAAGCTATTACATCGAATCCCTGACGCAGAAAATGATCGACGGCTGTTTTGATTATTTCGACAAGATCGACGGCTTCGGGGGAATGGTCGAGGCGATCGAGGCGGGATTCCCGCAGAGGGAGATCCAGGAATCGGCTTACCAGTACCAGAAAGCGGTCGAACGAAAAGAACAGACGATAGTCGGCGTCAACAGATACGTGATGGAGAACGAGATCTCGAAGACCAATATCCTCAAGATCGACGAATCCGTTCGCGACCATCAACTCGAACGGCTCCAGCGCACGAAGGACCGGAGAGACGACGGGGCGGTCGCGAACTCACTCGAAAGGCTGAAGGCAGCCGCGAAAACGAACGAGAACCTTATGCCGGCGACGATCGAGGCGGTAAAGGAATATGCCACGATCGAAGAGATCTGCGTCGCTCTCAGAGACGTTTACGGAGTTTACGAAGAGCCCGCGTTTTGATTCAAGTCTAACCTAATATGCTGAAACCACAGGTGATAGCGATTCCGATCTTCGCGCTGATGATAGCGATCGAGGCCTTCCTCATCATCAGGTCGAACCGCGAACGGATCGACAGAAAAGACACCTGGAACAATATCCTGATCGGATTTGTCAGCGTCGGCTTCGGCATCCTGTTCGCGCTTGTCACCTCAAATTTCTACCTGTGGGCGTATTCGATCGCTCCTTACAAGATGCCCATGGGGACCTGGTGGGCGTGGGCGATCCTGATCGTCGCGGATGATTTCGCTTACTACTGGTTCCACCGATTCAGCCACGAGGTCCGGTTCCTCTGGAACTTCCATGTCGTGCACCATTCGTCCGAACAGTACAACCTTAGCGTCGCCGTCAGGCAAAGCTGGTTCAGCGGCATTTCGCACTGGATCTTTTACATTCCGCTTGCCTTCGCGGGCTTCCCGTTCGAGACGTTCGTATTTATTCACGGCCTGAACCTGATCTACCAATTTTGGATCCATACAAAGCTTATCGACCGCCTCGGCCCGCTCGAATGGGTCCTGAACACGCCTTCCCACCACCGCGTCCACCACGGCGTGAACGAGGAATACCTGGACAGGAACTACGCCGGCATCTTTATCATCTGGGACCGCCTTTTCGGCACCTTCGTCGAAGAGAAGGAGCCGGTTCGATACGGCATAATCAAGCCGGTCGGCACTTACAACGCGATCTGGATCAACCTTCACGGGTGGTTCGAGATGGCGGACGCGATGCGGAACAGTCGTGGATTCGCAAACAAACTGCGGTGCGTGTTTGGTTCGCCAAATATGGAACGCGCGGCGGCCCCGGCCCCCATAGTAAACGCAAACTCTCCCTCGAGAATATGAGAATACTAATTTGCGCATTGTTCGCGAGTTTGCTGCTGGCTCTGCCTGCGGCTGCTCAGGTAAATATATCGCCGATGAAAGTCATCTATGTCCGTCAAGGCGAGCAGATTCCCGATTTCAAACAGCGATTCGAGATCCGGTACCCGATCGTGGACGGAGTTAAAAATGCCGTGGTGAAGCGTAG
The DNA here is from genome assembly GCA_024640445.1 of Acidobacteriota bacterium. Lineage (GTDB taxonomy): Bacteria > Acidobacteriota > Blastocatellia > Pyrinomonadales > Pyrinomonadaceae > Aridibacter. The sequence goes on from JAHEEZ010000195.1 coordinate 3,775, forward strand.
GATAGAATCGGCGATCGACTACTGGAAGGTGTTCGACACGTCGCTGGATGACGACCTTCACGAATACACCTGGCTCGACAGTATGGATTATGAGGTGGCGTACAACGATAACGGCATCCTCGATATAGAACTTACGCGTGAAGGCTCCGCTGCCTACCCCGACGGTTTTGACCAGCACATTGTTGTGAGCACTACGACCGGCAGGACCGTGACCATCGCGAATGCGTTCACGAACATTGCGGGCCTTAAGATAAAGATCGACGAGGCGGAGCAAACAGCGATCGCCAAGCAGGTAGAGGAGCTCAAGGCCGATGAACCCTCAGACGCCCTGGAATTTCAGAGGATGATGGACGAGAAGGAATACCAGAAGAACGATCTTGGCGAGTTCTCGATCTCCGATACGGGCGTGACGTTCATCTACGATTACGGTTTTCCGCACGTGATCCAGGCGCTTTCTCCTTCGGGAGAGTTCTTCTTCAGCTGGAAGGAGATCACGCCGTTCGTGAAAGCGCGCGGACCGCTTGGAAATTTCCGGGTCGAGTGATCTGGGGATCTAACCGCAGAGACGCGGAAACGCAGAGATCTTTTTGGCGAAGAAACGGTTCGGGGACAGTTTGAAGCTTAAATTCCAAACGTATTCCTCAGAAGAGAAACCTTCTATTTTCCCTGTGGACTCTGTGATGTTGCCATCCCTGCATCTCAGCGCCTCCGCGGTTCAATCCTTCTTATGGCTGTTACTTCAGCGAAAGCACCCTTCCTGCTATACTTATCGCAAACCTATAGAACAGAGGCACATAAGGTGTGCCGGAAACATCGATGAGCAATAGAAAGATCAGAGTCCTTGTCGCCAAACCCGGCCTTGACGGTCACGACCGGGGGGCGAAGGTGATAGCGCGAGCCCTTCGCGACGCCGGAATGGAAGTCATCTACACGGGACTCCGACAGACGCCCGAGATGATCGCGGCAGCTGCTTTACAGGAAGACGTCGACGCCGTCGGGATCTCCATCCTCAGCGGGGCGCACAATACGCTTTGTCCCCGAATAGTGAACCTTCTGCGCGAAGCCGGGATGGACGACACCCTCGTACTTGTCGGCGGCATAGTCCCCGACGAGGACATCGCTTCGCTAAAGGAGATGGGCGTTTCCGAAGTATTTCTCCCGGGTACATCGACCGAGGATATCGTCACATTTATCAATGAGCACGTGAGAGCGGAAGGATAACTTGTGAGACTGACATCCTTAGTGTCCGCACGCCTAAACAACTAAACCGCACCACCGCCGCATCAACCACTTGCAAGTTAGCAATAGGAGAAATCATATGAAGATCAGTAATTTGGCAAGGGTATTTTTGTTTTCTGCATTCGTGTTCGGTGCCTTCACGGTCGCTCAGGGACAGGTGGTCGACGCGGTCAAGAAAGCGGCGGATGTAACCAAGGACGCTTCTGTTAAAACGGCGGTCGTGACAAAAGATGCCGCTGTCAAAGCTTCCGTGGTAACCGCAAATAGTGTCACCAAAGCGTCAAAGGCCACTGCTTCCGGGGTCACGAAAGGCTCAAAAGCGACGGCTTCGGGCGCAAAGAAAGGCTCAAAAGCAACCGCTTCCGGCGCGAAGACTGCCGGCGAAGAAACGGCGAAAGGTTCAAAAAAAGCTGCCGAAGCGACGGCTGATGGCGGACAATGGCTCGTGGTGACGACCTGGGACGGCACCAAGTGGGTGTCGAAGAAGGTCTGGTTCGGCACAAAGAAGGTCTTTGTCGAAGAAGAAAAGAAGCCTTAGTCGCGATTCCCACACATTTCAGACTGTCCGAAATTGGAGACGGTCAACACGGATCAAAACTGTCCGTTGTTGACCGTCCCTTTCTTTTGTTTTCTAATTGAATGCAATGAAAGACATAGTAAGAATTGCCAGCGGCCAGGGCTTCTGGGGCGATCTTCTGACCGCGCCCGTGGATCAGGTCCGCCGAGGCCCGGTCGATTACCTTATGCTCGATTACCTCGCAGAGGTAACGATGTCCATTATGCAGAAGCAGAGGGCGAGGGACCCTGAATCCGGCTATGCCCGGGATTACATCGCCTTAATGCGCGAGATCCTGCCCGACTGCGTCGAGAAAGACATCAAGGTCATGTCCAACGCCGGCGGCGTGAACGTCGAAGGCTGCGCGAACGCTGTCGCCGACACCGCAAGGGAACTAGGGATCGGGGGACTAAAGATCGGCGTGATAACCGGTGACGACATCCTGCCGAGGCTCGGCGAGTTCCTGGACAAAGGAATCGCGATAGACAACATGGACACCGGCGAATCGCTCGCGGGCATTCTCGACAAGGTACAGGCAGCGAACGTCTATCTCGGCGCGGGGCCCTTGGTAGAAGCTCTGGATCAGGGCGCGAGGATCGTCATCGGCGGCCGACTGACCGACACGGGACTCACGCTGGCTCCTCTCGCACACGAGTTCGGATGGTCGTTCGACAACTGGGACCTGCTTGCGGCGGGTACGATCGCCGGACATATCATCGAATGCGGGGCCCAGAGTTCCGGCGGCAACTGCCAGTACGACTGGCAGAACATACCGGACCTGGAGGATGTCGGATTCCCCATTATTGAAGGCAAAGCAGACGGTACATTTACGGTGACCAAGCACGAAGGAACCGGCGGCCGCGTAAGCGTTCAGTCCGTCAAGGAACAGCTTCTCTACGAGATGGGCGATCCGCACGAGTACATCACGCCGGACGTCGTCGCCGATTTCACTACGATCCATCTCCGCGACGAAGGTACGAACCGCGTCGGGGTTTACGGGATCGGGGGCAAGCAGAACACCGAATTCTACAAGGTCTCGATCGCCTACTCGGCGGGATGGAAATCGGTCGGCACGCTCGTTTACTCATATCCGGACGCCTACGAAAAAGCCAAGGCAGCGGACCGGATACTTCGGGCGCGACTGAATAAGCTAGGGCTTGAGTTCGACACGATCCTGACCGAATATGTCGGCGTCAATGCGACTCACGGGCATCTCGCGGGAAAACCGCCAAAGGACATTCCCGAGGTGCAGCTCAGGATCGGGGTGCGCGGACAAAGCCGCGAGGACGTAAGCCGTTTCACCAAAGAGATCGCGCCTCTGATCCTTACCGGGCCGCCTTCGGTCACGGGTTTCGCAGGCGGCAGGCCGAAGGTCGAGGAAATAATGGC